>NZ_JBEPKY010000007.1:0-277241 GCF_040544975.1 Pseudacidovorax sp. 1753
GCCGCGCGCAAGCGCGGCTGCGATCATCCGCACGCAGTGCGCATATTGGCTCGCGCCTGGACTCGTGTGCTCTGGCGTATCTGGACCGATGGCTGCGCCTACGACCCCGCCGTCCATTCCAGCGCTTGTCGCATCGAAATTTCTCAAGAGGGTTGACACCGGATGTCTCATGCCTCGACTCCTTCGGCCGCAGCCGCAGCAACGGCCTCCAGCCGCAGGCAGCGCACCGCATGGTCGCCCGGCAGCGGCGTCGGCGGCACCGGCGTCGTGTGGCAATAGTCTTCGGTGAAACTGCAGCGGCCCGCGAACGGGCAGCCGGCCGGCAGGTCGACCAGCTCGGGCACGCTGCCGCGGATGGTGGCCAGCCGGCCCCCGCGCGGTGCGCCCAGCACCGGCCGGGCGGCGAAAAGCCCCTGGGTGTAGGGATGCGCCTTGGCCGCGAACACCGAGGCTGTCGGTCCGCTTTCGACCACGCTGCCGCCATACATCACCAGCATGCGCTGGACGTTGTTGGCGATCACGCCCAGGTCGTGCGAGATGAGGATCAGGCCCATGCCGCGCTCCTTCACCAGGTCCTGGATCAGATCGAGGATCTGCTTCTGGATGGTCACGTCCAGCGCGGTGGTGGGCTCGTCGGCGATCAGCAGGTCGGGCCCGCAGGCCAGCGCCATGGCGATGCCGATGCGCTGGCGCTGGCCGCCGGAAAACTGGTGCGGATAGGCGTCCAGCCGCGAGGCTGCATCGGGAATGCCCACGCGGTCGAGCAGGGCCAGCACTTCCTTGCGCGCCTCGGCCTTCGACAGGCCGCGGTGCAGCCGCAGCGGCTCGCCCACCTGGCGGGCGATGGTGTGCACCGGGTTCAGCGCCGTCATCGGCTCCTGGAACACCATGCCGATGCGGTTGCCGCGGAGGGCGCACATCGCCTTCTCGGGCAGGCCCACGAGTTCCTGGCCGTCGAAGCGGATGCTGCCGGTCACGCGTGCGGTGTTGGGCAGCAGGCCCATCAGTGCCATCACGGTGATGGACTTGCCGCAGCCGGATTCGCCAACGATGCCGAGCGTCTCGCCGCGCTCCAGCGAGAAGGAGATGCCGCGCACCGCTTCGGCCGGGCCGCGGTGGGTCTGCAGGCCGATGTGCAGGTCGTTGACGTCGAGCAGGGCCATGGTCAGCGCGCCGCCCGGTGCAGGCCGGGCGCGTAAAGGAAGGCGAAGGGAATGCGGTTCATCGTGCGCGGGCCAAGCGGGGATCGAGCAGGTCACGCAGACCATCGCCCATCAGGTTCAGGCCGAGCACCGCCATGGCGATGGCGGCGCCGGGCCACACGGCCAGCAGCGGCTGCTGGAACATCAGCGTCTGCGCCTCGCTCAGCATTCGGCCCCAGGAGGGCTGCGGCGGCTGCGTGCCCAGGCCCAGGTACGACAGCGCGGCCTCGGCCAGGATGGCGATGGCGAAGCGGATGGTGATCTGCACGATCAGCACCGCCGAGATGTTGGGCAGCACGTGCTGCATCGTGATCGCGAACGGCCCCTTGCCGCAGGCCTGCGCCGCGGCGATGTACTCGCGCGACCACACGGCATTGGCCGAGGCGCGCGTGATGCGCGCAAAGATCGGGATGTTGTAGATGCCGATGGCGATGATGGCGTTGACGATGCCCGCGCCGAACACGGCCGTCAGCATGATCGCCAGCAGGATCGCCGGGAAGGCCAGCGAGAAGTCGGTCAGGCGCATGATGGCCTCCTCGACCCAGCCGCGTTTTGCCGCTGCCAGCAGGCCCAGCGCGGTGCCAGCCACCAGGCCGATGCCCACCGCGATGATGCCCACCAGGATCGACGCCCGTGCGCCGACCAGCAGCAGCGAGGCCACGTCGCGGCCGAAGGCGTCCGTGCCCAGCCAGTGCTTTGCCGACGGACCGGCCAGCTTGTTGGCCATGTCCATGTCGTAGGGCGACCAGGGCGTCCACACGAACGAAAGCGCAGCCGCCACGATCAGCGCCAGCGTGAGCACGCCGCCGATCATGAAGCTGCGGTGGCGCAGCGCGCGCTGCCAGAAGCCGTGCCGGCCTGCAGGCCTTGCTGTGGCGGAGGGCGTGGCCGCAGGAATGCCGGCGCTGCTCATATGTCGGAAGCCTTGATGCGCGGGTCGATCACGGCATAGAGCACATCGACCACAAAGTTGACGATCACCACGAAGGCGGCCAGCAGCATCACGCAGTTGCGCACCACGACCAGGTCGCGGTTGCTGATGGCCTGGAAGATCAGGCGGCCCAGGCCGGGCAGGTAGAACACGTTCTCCACCACGATGGTGCCCGCCAGCAGTTCGGAGAACTGCATGCCCATGACCGTGATGACCGGGATCAGCGCATTGCGCAGCACGTGCAGCCACAGCACGGCGCGCTGGCTCACGCCCTTGGCGCGGGCGGTGCGCACGAAGTCCTCGCGCATGACCTCGAGCACCGCCGAGCGCGTGATGCGCGCCAGGATCGCGGCCTGCACCACCGCCAGCGACAGCGCGGGCAGCAGCAGCGACTTCACGCCGTCGAGGATGCCGCCCATGCCTTCGCCCCAGCCATCGAAGCCGCCCGCCGAGAACCACTGCAGCTTCACCGAGAACAGCAGGATCAGCAGGATGGCGAACCAGAAGTTGGGAATGGCGATGCCCACCTGGGTGAGGCCCATCAGGCCCACGTCGCCCAATTGGTTGTGGCGCGCGGCGGCCGTCATGCCCACCAGCAGCGCCAGCACCGTGGTGAGCAGCATCGCCATGAAGGCGAGAGGAATGGTCAGTTGCAGCCGCTCCAGGATCAGCTCAGCCACCGGCGAGCCGTAGGTGTAGCTGTCGCCCAGATTGCCGGTGAGCATGCCGCCCACCCAGTGCCAGTAGCGCGTCCAGGCCGGCTGGTCCAGGCCCAGCTTGGTGGCCAGGGCCGCCACGGCATCGGGCGAGGCATCCGGACCCATCAGCATCTGGGCCGCGTTGCCGGGCAGGATTTCGAGAACGAGGAAGATGATGACGGACGCCCCGATCAGGGTGCCGACCAGCGTCGCCAGACGCTTGAGAAGAAAGAGACTCATCGTGAAAGCTGGGCCCGCGAAGGCAAGCGGCGCAGCATAACCGGACAGGGGAATGATTCACGCGCATGCAACGTGCGTGCCCGCCCAGGGATAATCCGGGGATGGCCTTGATGATCACCGACGAATGCATCAACTGCGACGTCTGCGAGCCGGAGTGCCCCAACGACGCCATCTCGATGGGCGAATCCTTCTACCAGATCGATCCGCACCGTTGCACCGAATGCGTGGGCCACTTCGACGAACCGCAGTGCGTGCAGATCTGTCCGGTGGCGTGCATCCCGGTCAATCCCGCGCATGTGGAGACCCGGCCGATGCTGATGGCCAAGTACGAGCGGCTCACGGCTGCCGTGCCCCTGGAGCCGGCAGCGCCGCAGCGTTGAGCGCCGCGGCACCGGGCCGCGTCACGCCTCCGACTTTTTCTTCTTCTTTTTCTTGGTGCCAGCGGGTGCCTCGCCCGCGGCGCGCGCGCTGAAGTCGCCGCCGACGGTGGCGCGCTTGGGAGCGCGGGGCTTGTTGAGGTGGTTGTCGGCCAGCGCAGACCCGGTGTGCTGGGGCTGCGGATGCTCGAAGACGGCGGGGCGCTGGCCCGTGGCCCGGTCCTCCAGCCGCTCGCGCTCGCGAGCCATGGCGTCCGCGCGGCGCTGGATGCGGTCGGTCTGGGCCTGTGCCTCGCGCGCCTTCTGCGGCGACGACGCTGGCGCCTCGTCGAGCGACCGGCCGTTGTCGCAGGGAATCTGGCTGTAGAGGTTGCCGCAACGCCAGATGGTGCCGCTGCGTGCGGGTTGGGGCTGTTGCGCTGCTGCGGTGGCGCCCAGCAGCGCCGTCAGCAGGACCAGCGTGGCCTGGCGACTCCTGCGGAGCCTGGACTGATCGGTGTGCGCCGTTTGTAGGTGGTGATGGGGTCGCACGGTCTCTCCCTGATCGAAAGTAGGTGGTTTAGCCTGGCGGTTTATCCGCAGGCGCGCTCTCCTGGCGCGGCAGCTTGGGCCGGGGCGGCTTGTGGGTGTGGATCTGCTGCATCGCGGCGGTCATGTCGCCGGCCAGGAGGGTGGGGACCGCCCGCAGGCTGCGGACGATGGCGTCGTCGATGGCTTCGCGCTGTTCGCGCAGCGGCTTCTTCAGCACCCAGTTCACCACTTCGGACTTCACGCCCGGATGGCCGATGCCGATGCGCAGACGCCAGTAGTCGCCGGTGCCGAGCTGGGCGTGGATGTCGCGCAGGCCGTTGTGGCCGGCGTGGCTGCCACCGAACTTGAGCTTGGCCTGGCCGGGCACCACGTCCAACTCGTCGTGCACCACCAGGATTTCTTTCGGCGCGATCTTGAAGAAGCGGGCGAGCGCCGCCACAGACCTGCCCGACAGGTTCATGAAGGTCTGCGGCTCCAGCAGCCAGACCGTCTGGCCGCCCACATTCGTTCGGGCCGCCAGGCCGTGGTAGCTGCGTTCGGGTGCGAGGTGGAGCTTCCAGTCGCGGGCGAGGGCGTCGATCCACCAGAAGCCGGCGTTGTGGCGCGTGTCCTCATACTCGGGCCCCGGATTGCCGAGGCCGACGAAGAGCTTGATCATGGATGGATTATCCCGGCGCCTGGCCGGGCCAAGGAGAGAAGGAGTGGACGATCGGCCCATGAAAAAGGCCCGCGCGAGGCGGGCCTGTTCGAGCCGTGAGGCGGGCGCACCGAAGGTGCGCAGCCTCGGGCGAAGAAGCAATTACTTCTTCTTGCCCTTGCCCTTGGCGGGCTCGGCAGCCGGAGCGGGCGCAGCAGCAGGCGCCTCTTCCTCGACCACAGGCGCCACGGCCGACACGATCACGGGGTTCGGCTTGCCATGGGTGATGGCCTTGGCGCGGCCGGGCAGCTTGATGTCGGCCAGGTGCACGGTACCGCCGGCAGCCAGACCCGACAGATCAACCTCGATGAACTCGGGCAGGTCGGCCGGCAGCACGCTGATTTCGATTTCCGTCATCACGTGGTTCACCAGGTTCTGGTGCAGCTTGACGGCTTCGGACTCTTCCTCACCCTTGAAGTGCAGCGGCACCTTCACGGTCAGGCGGGTACGGGCATCGACGCGCTGGAAGTCCACGTGCTGGACCAGTTGCTTGTACGGGTGGTACTGCACATCGCGCAGCAGCACCTTGGTCACGTTGCCGCCCAGGTCCATCTCGAGGATGGAGGAGTGGAAGGCTTCCTTCTTCAGGGCGTGCCACAGGGCGTTGTGGTCGAGCTCGACCAGTTGCGGCTGGCCTTCGCCACCGTAGACGATGCCGGGCGTCTTGCCCGAATTGCGGAGACGGCGGCTCGCACCCGTGCCCTGCTTGGCGCGCTCGAAAGCGACGAATTTCATAAGTGACTCCTGTGAGGCCTGGGCCGAAGGCCCGCCTCTGTGGCACCCACCGCGACCAGTGCGGTGCCGTTCGACAAAAAGGCGCCGCGAGGGCGCCCACTGAAAGTTCCAGGACCGGAATGTGCCTCAGGCGGCGCTGTCCGAATCCGAGAACAGGCTCATGACCGATTCGCCATTGGCGATACGGTGGATGGTTTCCGCGAAGAGGGGAGCCACGGACAGCTGGCGGATCTTGCCGCAGGCCAGGGCGCCGTCGGACAGCGGGATGGTGTTGGTGACGCAGACCTCATCGAGTGCGCTGCCCTGGGCGATGCGTTCAATGGCGGGACCCGAGAAGACCGGGTGCGTGCAATAGGCGTACACCTTCTTGGCGCCGCGCTCCTTGAGCACCTCGGCCGCCTTTACCAGCGTGCCGGCGGTGTCGATCATGTCGTCCATGATCACGCAGTTGCGGCCTTCGATCTCGCCGATGACGTGCATCACCTCACTGACGTTGGCCTTGGGGCGGCGCTTGTCGATGATGGCCAGGTCGCAGCCCAGTTGCTTGGCGATGGCGCGGGCACGCACCACGCCGCCGACGTCGGGGCTCACCACCATCAGGTCTTCGTAGTTCTTGGTGCGCAGATCGCCCAGCAGAACCGGAGAGGCGTAGATGTTGTCGACGGGGATGTCGAAGAAACCCTGGATCTGGTCGGCGTGCAGGTCCATCGTCAGCACGCGCGATACGCCGACGGTCTGCAGCAGGTTGGCGACGACCTTTGCCGAGATCGGCACGCGCGAGGAGCGCGGGCGGCGGTCCTGGCGGGCATAACCGAAGTAGGGAATCACGGCGCTGATCCGCTCGGCCGAGGCGCGCTTGAGTGCGTCGACCATGATCAGCAGTTCCATCAGGTTTTCGTTCGTGGGCGCGCAGGTGGACTGCACCACGAAGACCTCACGCGCCCGCACGTTCTGGTTGATTTCGACCGTGACCTCGCCATCGGAGAAGCGGCCGACGCGCGCAGCGCCAAGCGAGGTGCCGAGATGCTGAACGATCTCTGCTGCCATGCCCGGGTTGGCATTGCCGGTGAAAACCATGAAGTCAGGATGTGGGGCCTGCATGTGTGCTTCCCGGCGGTCAGAGAGAAAAGGTGGGGCCTGATGCTTTAGAGCATTTGGCAGGGGAGGAAGGACTCGAACCCTCGAATGCCGGAATCAAAATCCGGTGCCTTAACCAACTTGGCGACTCCCCTACACAGGAGGACGGTCCAGTGACCATCCACCGATGAATGTCGCAACCAATCGCGAGCGACTGGTTATTGCCTACGCGGCCCAGCCCTGGAGGGGATGGTGCGCGAGATTGCTGCAGATCCGATATTGCCAACCCTCGGGAAGATCCTTCGAGAGATGATCGATCGGGCCCTGCGGCGCATCGTTCGGCAGCTGCGCGAAGACGGCACTTCCGGAGCCGGTCATCCTGGCGCTGAGGCCTTGTGCATCGAGCCATTGAATGGCCTGACTCACTTGCGGACAGAGCCGCTGGGCAACCGGCTGCAGGTCGTTGTGTCCGAATCGGAAGATTCGTTTGCCGTCCTGAGCAGCGAAGACAGAAACTATAGCAGGTTTTGTGGCCCTGTGAAGATCATCCGCAGAAAAAATATGGCGTGTGTCGAGTCCAGCCTCTGGCTTGAGCACGGCGAAGCGGGCTGCGGGCACCGTCAGCGGAGTGATCTGCTCGCCGATGCCCTCGACCCACGCATTGCGGCCGCGAAGAAAGAAGGGCACGTCGGCGCCGAGCTTGAGGCCGATGCGTTCGAGTTCGGCCAGCGGCAGATCCAACCGCCAGAGCCGGTTCAGCGCCAGGAGGCAGGTGGCCGCATCCGATGAGCCGCCGCCCATGCCCGCCTGCGCCGGTATGCGCTTGTGCACGCCGATGTGGGCACCCTGCTGCGTGCCGGTCGCGCTCTTCAGCGCGCGGGCGGCGCGCAATACGAGATCGTCGGCGGGCAGGGGTTGTCCCAGGTCTTCGCGCGACAGGCCACCGTCCAGGCGCAAGTCCGCATGCAGCGTGTCGCACCAGTCGATCAACATGAACACCGACTGCAGCAGGTGGTAGCCATCTGCACGCCGACCGGTGATGTGAAGGAAGAGGTTCAGCTTGGCAGGCGCGGGCAGGTCATAGAGGGCCTTCACGGCGAAGGGCGCTCGAAGACGACACGCAGCTGCGCGGTGGGCAAGGGGGCATCGCGCGTCGCCTGGAGTCGGCCTTGCGCCACCTGCGACAGTTCGGCCCGCCAGCCCGGGACCGGGGCCGGGCGGCCCTGCAGCCATTCGAACAATGCATCGATGGGCAGCGCCGCGCCGGTCACGGCCTCGGTCAGCGCGGCGATGGAGGCGAAGCGTCGCTGCTGTGCGCCATCGCGCAGCACGGCGGTGCCCGGGCTCCATTGCAAGGCGCCCAGGGTGTTGCCAAGCGGCGTGGTCAGCAAGAGCTCGCCTTGCTCCGGATTGCCGTCCAGCTCGAACACGGCTGCGAAGGACTGCGGCGGGTTGCTGTCGACCGACAGGGACAGACGGCCGCTCCAGTGGCTGCTGCCCGTGTCCGCGCGGCGTGCCGCCTGGGGGGCGGCACAGCCGGCCAGCGCAAGGGTGGCGCCCGCCACGCCGGCCATCAGCACGCGTCGCTTCACAGCTTGACGCGCAGGCGCCGCAGCGTGGCCTGCAGGGTCTCGTTCTCCGCGTCCGCCATGGAGGCCTCGCGCCAGATGCTCAATGCACGGTCGCGTTGGCCCTGCGCCCACAGCACCTCGCCGAGGTGGGCCCCGATCTCCGGATCGGGCCGCGTCTTGTAGGCGCCTTCGAGGATGCGCTGCGCCTCGGCCATATTGCCGAGCCGGAACTCGACCCAACCCAGGCTGTCGGCGATGAAAGGGTCGTTGGGCGACAGTTCCACCGCCTTGCGGATCAGCTGGCGGGCTTCGGGGAGACGGACATTCCGATCGGCGAGCGAATAGCCCAGCGCGTTGTACGCGTTGGCACTGTCCGGCTTGAGGGCGATCACGCGGCGCAGCAGCCGTTCGGTCTCGTCCACGCGGTTGAGCTTCTCGGCCGCCATGGCGAGGTCGTAGAGCAGGTCGGTGTCGTTCGGCGCCTGGGCACTGGCGGCGGCAAGCAGGTCGTACACCGCCTGGTTCATCTTGGCCTCACGCAGCACCTGGGCTTCGGCCTGCAATTGCTGGCGGCGGTCGGCATCCGTGCGTGCGGGCATGCTGCGCACGATTTGGCGTGCCTCGGCGACCTTGCCCTGCTTGGCCAGCAGCATCGCCCGACGCAATTGGGCGGACGCCATGTCCTCGTCGCCCTCCACGCGCGACAGGTACTGTTCGGCGGCGGCGAAATCCTTGCGACGTTCTGCCAACTGGGCGAGCTGCAGGTATGCCTGAGCAATGCCGCGGGCGCGCTCGTCCGCATCGCCCTGGCGGGTGGCGAGGTCCAGGTAGCGCTGCAGGGACGTCTGCGCGGCCGCGTCCTGATGGACTTGCGCCTGCAGGGAGCCGAGCAGCAGCCAGGGATCGGGCAGGTCGGGTCGGCTGCGCGTGAGCGTCTCCATCTGCGCCGTGGCCTCGTCGTAGCGCTGCCCCAGTGCCAGTGCGCGGGCATAGGCCACGCGTGCCTCGGGCAGGGCGTCCTCCTGGCTCAGGTAGCGGCGCACGAGTGCCTCGGCTTCGGGCCGGGACGGATCCATCAGTTCGAGTGCCAGCACGGCAGGCGCGTCGGCCTTCGGGTCGGCGGCGTTGCCCTGCTGGGCAGCCGCCAGGGCGCCGGCGGTGTCGCCCGCGTTCAGGCGCAGACGGCCGACGGCCGCCCAGGCCAGGCCAGCCGAGGGGGCGCCCGCCTTCAGTTCATCCGACAGGCCTTGTTCGAAGGCCTGGGCAGCGGCCTGCTTGTTGGACGCCCGGCTGTAGGCCCTGACGGCGCTCGCAAGGGCTGCGGGGCGCTCCGGCACCGGCGTGGCGGCGAGGTCCGCACGCAGCGGGTCCACGGTCTCGGTCAGGCGGCCCAGCAGGATCAGGATCTGCAGCTCCAGCCGGCGCGGCTCCCGGGCGTCCGGAATGGCCTGTTTCCAGGCACGAACGGCCACCAGGGCGGCTTCGGGCGAGCGGGCGCGCACGGCGACATCGACGGCGCGCTGGAAGAGGGCCGGCTCGCGGGTACGGCGAGCGGAGTCCAGAAGCAGTTGGAAGCCCTCGACCGGATCGCCGTCGCGGGCGTTGAGTTCGCCCAGCAGCACTTCGTAGAACAGCTCGGCCGTCATGGCCGAGGGCTGGGCGGGTTCCGCGGCCGGGGCGGGCGGCGCGGGTGGTGGACCGGGGGGCACCGACTGCGCGGCGGCGCTGAGCGAGGCGAGGGTCAGAACGGCTGTCGCCAGATGGCGCCGGCGGGGCAAGGGACTCATCGAACCATAATAATCCAAGCCTTTGTCCGCATCTGGGGCGAGGGCGATGGTCCGCTGCTCCTGCGCATGCGGCGTGTTCCGATGCCCGAGCTCCCAGAAGTCGAAGTCACCCGCCGCGGTTTTGCCGACCGCATCGCCGGCGGCGTCATCACCGCCCTGCGTGTGGGCAAGCCGCTGCGATGGGCGCTGGAGGTGGATCCGGACGCGCTGGTCGGGCGCACCGTGGTGCAGGTGCGGCGGCGTGGCAAGTACCTGCTGGTCGATCTCGACCGGGGCATGCTGCTGGTGCACCTTGGCATGTCGGGCAGCCTCCGGTTTGCGCCGGCGCTGCCCGAGCCCGGACCGCACGACCACTTCGACCTGACCACCACGCGTGGCACGCTGCGGTTGAACGACCCGAGGCGCTTCGGCGCGGTGATCCACGTCGATGGCGAGGATGCGCCGCTGGCGCGCAAGCTGCTGGGTGGGCTGGGCATGGAGCCGCTCGGCGATGCCTTCGACCTCGGCCGCTTCCACGAAGGTCTCAGAAGACGGCGCGCGCCGGTCAAGCAGGTGCTTTTGGCCGGCGACGTGGTGGTGGGGGTCGGCAACATCTATGCGTCCGAGGCATTGTTCCTTGCCGGCATCCGGCCGACGGTGCCGGCGGTCCGCATTTCACGGCCGCGTGCCGCACGGCTGCATGCCGCCGTCCGCGAGGTGTTGGCGCGTGCGGTCGAGGCGGGCGGCAGCACGCTGCGCGATTTCTCCCACATCGACGGTCAGGCTGGGCACTTCCAGCTGCAGGCCATGGTCTACGGACGGGCAGGCGAGCCCTGCCGGCAGTGCGGGGTGCCGATCCGGCTCCTGCGGCAGGGCCAGCGCTCGACCTATTTCTGTCCGAATTGCCAGAAGGCTTGAGGGCCCTGCGGGCCGGCCTCGCCGGGTGCGACCGCCTTGCCGCTGGGCCGTGAGGGGCATTCGCAACTGTTATATTTTGTAAATTCTTCTGCAGGCGTCCGTGAGCGTTCCTTTCTCCCAGCAGTTCGAGCAGCACGGCGCCTGGCGACGCAGCCTGGCACATCGGCTTCGCTGGCTGGCTTCCTGGCTGGGCGACAACGACCTGCTCGACGACGCCGTGGCGGAGCGGCTGAGGGATGCCGAGTCCCTGATGCGTGACAGCCGGGTCATGGTGGCCTTCGTCGCGGAGTTCTCGCGCGGCAAGTCTGAGCTGATCAACGCCTTGTTCTTTGCGGACTATGGCCGGCGCATCATGCCGGCCAGCGCCGGACGCACCACCATGTGCCCTGTGGAGCTTCGCCATGACGCGGGGCAGGCCCCCGGGCTGCGGCTGCTGCCGATCGACACGCGGCTCGTGCCGACGTCGTTGCAGCAGTGGCGCGAATCGTCCGATGGGTGGACGGAAATTGCCGTGTCGCCCGACGACGGCGAGCAACTCGCGGCCGCCATGCAGAAGGTGGCCGAGGTCGACCGGGTGCCGCTCGAACGGGCCAAGGCGCTGGGCTTCTGGCGCGAGGACGCCGGAGACGACGTCTTGCCCATCGATGGGCATCAGCACGTCGAGGTCCCGCGCTGGCGCCATGCGGTGCTCAACCTTCCGCATCCCCTGCTGGAGCAGGGCCTGGTCATCCTGGACACGCCGGGCCTCAATGCCATCGGCGCCGAGCCCGAACTCACGATGAGCCTGCTGCCCCAGGCCCACGCCGTGCTGTTCATCCTGGGGGCCGATACGGGGGTGACCCGCTCCGACCTCGCCATCTGGCGCGAACACCTGGGCGGGGCCGCACCGGCCGTTGCCTCGCGCATCGTCGCGCTGAACAAGATCGACACGCTGTGGGATTCGCTCAGCGCACCCGGACAGATCGAGGCCCAGATCGAGCGGCAGTGCGCCCTGTCCGCCGACATGCTGGGCGTGCCCCGCCGGCGCGTGCTGCCGGTGTCGGCGCAGAAGGGCCTGCAGGCGCGCATCGCAGGCGATGCACCGCTGCTGCAGGCGAGCCGGCTGCCGGCCCTCGAGGCGCTGCTGGGCCAGGGGCTGCTCGCCGAACGGGAGGCCATCCTGCGCCGCGCCGTGGAGGGCGGGCTGGACGCCGTGCGCGCCGAGGCGCAGCGCATCCTGCGCCTGCGCCAGCGGGAGCTGACGGAGCAGGGCATGGAGCTCGAAGGCCTGCGCGGCAAGAACACCGCCACGCTGCGGCACATGATGCGCCGGGTCGAGCAGGAACAGTCGGAATTCGAGGCGGGCGCCGAACGCGTTTCGGCCCTGCGTGCCGTCCTTGGCAAGCGCATGCGCGAGATGCAGGCCGTGCTCGGCCCGACGGCACTCAGGTCCGACATGGCGCAGTTCGCGCAGGCATTGGGCCGGCCCGGCATCAAGCTGCAGCTTGCGCAGGTCTACGCCCGCACCTTCGACGGGCTGCGCACCAACCTCGGCGATGTGCAGGCCACCATGGCCGAGCTGCAGGCCATGCTGCATGCGGCCTTCCGCCAGCTCAATGCCGAACATGGCTTTGCCCTGCAGGCCCCGGCCGAGCCCGATCTGTCGAAGTACATTGCCGAGATGAGCAGCATCGAGCAGAGCCATCTGCACTACCTCGGCATGGGCAACATCCTGCGCCTCGTGCAATCTGAATTCTGCGAGCGGCTGGCGCAGGCCCTGTCCAGCCGCGTGCGCACCGTCCGCGACGCCGCGCTGGGCGAGATCGAGGACTGGCGCCGCAGCGCCTTCTCCCAGATGGACCGCCAGATGAACGAGCGCCGCGCGACCTATGCCCGGCGCGTGGAGTCGATGGCCCGCGTGCGCGACGCCGCCAGCAGCCTGGACGAGCGCCTGGCGGAACTCGCCGGCCAGGGCGCGCAGCTTCGTGCCCTGGAGCAACGGCTGCGTGATCTCTGCGAGGTGCTCGTCGGCCGCAAGCCCGAGCCTGGCGCCCCGCCGGCTGCCGGCGACACCCAATTGCGCGCGGCGTGAGATCCGCCGCGACCGACGCCGCACCGGTCGTGCGGCAGGCGCGCCAATGCGCCGATGCTTTCTGGCTGCGCCTGGTGACCTGGCAGAAGACGCATGGCCGCAGCAGCCTGCCCTGGCAGAACACCCGAGACCCCTACCGGGTCTGGCTGTCCGAGATCATGCTGCAGCAGACGCAGGTGTCGACCGTGCTGGGCTACTACGAGCGCTTCCTGGCGCGCTGTCCCACGGTGGCGGACCTGGCTGCCGCACCTGAAGACGAGGTCATGGGCCTGTGGAGCGGACTGGGCTACTACAGCCGCGCACGCAACTTGCACCGCTGCGCCCAGGACGTGGTCGCGCGCTTCGGCGGCAGCTTTCCGCACAGCGCCGAACTGCTGCAGACGCTGCCCGGCATCGGCCGCTCCACGGCTTCCGCCATCGCCGCCTTCTGCTTCGGTGAGCGGGTGTCGATCATGGACGGCAACGTCAAGCGCGTGCTCTCGCGCCTGCTGGCCTTCGAGGGCGACCTGGCGAGCAGCGCCAACGAGAAACTGCTGTGGAAGGCGGCCGACGAACTGTTGCCGCCCGAGGGCAACACCGAGGCCATCTCCCGCTACACGCAGGGGCTGATGGATCTGGGCGCCACGGTCTGCCTGCCGCGCCAGCCGCAGTGCCTGATCTGCCCGGTCGAGGCGCTGTGCGAAGGCCGCCGGCAGGGCGATCCGGCGCGGCTGCCCATCAAGACGCGCAAGCTCAAGCGCAGCGCGCAGTCGCTGTGGCTGCTGCTGGCGCGCTCGGCCGACGGGCAGGCGGTGTGGTTGCAGAAGCGGTCGGCCAGCGGCATCTGGGCCGGCCTGCATGCGCTGCCGGTCTTCGACAGCGCCGAAGCGCTGGAGGCGGTCATGCCAGAGGCCTTGCGCTCGGCGTTGCAGCATCTGCCGGCTTTCCTGCATGTGCTCACGCACAAAGACCTGCATCTGCACCCCGTCCAGGTCGACGCGGCGCGCAGCGACATGGCCGGCCTGGAGGGGCGGTGGGTGGCGGCCGAGGACTGGCCGGCGCTGGGCCTGCCTGCGCCGGTGCGTCGGTTGCTGGAAGAGCGCGCCGCCCGGATCGGCTGAGTCCGCCGGGTGGGACCCGGGTCAGGACGCCTCGCCCGGGGCGGCGGAGTTCGGGAGATCAGCGGCTATTCGGCGTCCATCTCGCGGTGCCGCCGCAGCGTCACCCAGCGCTCGCCGAAGGTGCGGGCCAGTTGCTCGACCAGGAAGACCGAGCGGTGCTGACCGCCCGTGCAGCCGATGGCCACGGTGACGTAACTGCGATGGTCGTCCGCGAGTGCGTCCATCCAGTGCTGCAGGAACTGTTCGATGTCGCCGAACATGCGGGCCACCGCATCGTGCTGGCGCAGCCAGTCGATCACGGGCTGGTCGCGTCCGGTCAGCGGGCGCAGCGACGCGACGTAATGCGGGTTGGGCAGCATGCGCACATCGAAGACGTAGTCGGCATCGAGCGGAACGCCGCGCTTGAAGGCGAAGGACTGGAACACCAGGGTCAGCGTGCGCTGCGGCGCCTCGATCAGCGCCTTGATGTAGGTGCGCAGCTGGGCCGGGCGGATCAGGCTGGTGTCGATCAGGTCTGCACCTTCCCGCAATTCGGCCAGCAGTTCGCGCTCCAGCTCGATGGCCTGGATCAGTGCGCGCTCCTGCTCGGGCGCATCGACCCCGCCGTGCTGGCGCGACAGCGGATGCCGTCGGCGCGTCTCCGAATAGCGGCGCACCAGCGCCTCGGTGGTCGCATCGAGGAACAACGAGCGCACGGCCATGCCTTCCTGCCGCAGCGCCGCCAGGCGGATGGGCGCCTTCGACAGCGAGGTGCCGCTGCGCGCATCGATGGCCACGGCCACCAGCGGCGCCTGGTTCTCCTTCTGCAGCCGGATGAAGTCATCCAGCAGCTCGGGCGGCAGGTTGTCGACGCAGTAGTAGCCGGCGTCTTCGAGCGCGGCCAGGGCCACCGACTTGCCGGAGCCGGACATGCCTGTGATCAGCACCAGGTCCATGGAGGGATTCATCGTCGTCAGCTTTCCTGCGGGCTCAGCATTTCGCGGGCATGGGCGAGCGAGGCGGCCGATACCCGCTCACCGCCCAGCATGCGGGCGATCTCCTGCATGCGGCCTTCGCCGTCGAGCGGCGCGACCGTGCTTTCCGTGACCGGCTGCGGCTTGCCGCCCTGTGCGGTCGCCGCGTTCAGCGTGCGCTTGGCCACGCGCAGATGGTGGTCGGCGCAGGCGGCCACCTGCGGCAGGTGGGTCACCGCCAGCACCTGGCGATCGCGGCCGAGCTGGCGCATCAGGCGACCCACGGTGTCGGCCACCGCGCCGCCGATGCCGGTGTCCACCTCGTCGAAGATCAGCGCCTGCGCTGTGCCCAACTGGCTGGTGGTGACCGCGATGGCCAGTGCGATGCGCGACAGCTCGCCGCCCGAAGCCACCTTGCCCACCGGCCGCGGCGTGCCGCCGGCATGGCCGGCCACGAGGAAGGCGATGTCCTCCATGCCGTGGCGCGCTGGTTGCGGCAGCGGCTGCAGATCGACGGCAAAACGGCCGCCCTGCATGCCCAGGCCCTGCATCGCTTCGGTGATGGCCGCGGCCAGCTTGGGGGCGGCCTTCTTGCGGGCCTGGCCGACGGCGCGTGCCTCCTTGTCGAAGGCCTGGCGCGCCCGCTGCTCGGCCTGCTCCAGCGCGGCCAGGTCGGCCTGGGCTTCCAGCGTCTGCAGTTCCTGCCGCCAGCTGGCGAGCAGGGCGGGCAGCTCCTCGGGGGGGCGGCGGTAGCGGCGGGCCAGTGACATCCACAGGCCCAGGCGCTCGTCCAGCGCCTGCAACTGGTCGGCGTCGGTCTCGGTGCGGCGCAGGTAGCCGTGCAGCGCATGCAGTGCGTCGGAGGCCTGAGCCAGGCTACCGGCAAGTTCGTCGCCCAGCGTCTTGAATTCGGGTTCGATGTGGGCCAGATCCTGCAGGCGGTCGGCGGCGCGCGAGAGCAGAGCCAGGGCGCCCTGTTCGTCCTCTTCCAGCAGGCCGGCGGCGGCCTGCGCGGCGTCGATCAGCGACTGGGCGTTGGCCAGCCGGGTGTGCTGGCTGGAGAGTTCTTCCCACTCGTCGGCGCCGGGCGCCAGCTTGTCGACCTCGCCGATCTGCCACTGCAGGCGTTCGCGCTCGCGCAGCAGGCTTTCCTGCGCATTGCGGGCGGCTTCCAGCGCAGTGCCGGCCTGGCGCCAGCTCTGCCAGGCGGTTTCCAGTGCGGCGGTTCGGACCCCGGCATAGGCGTCCAGCAGGCCGCGCACGGCATCGGGGCGGGTCAGGCTCTGCCACGCATGCTGGCCGTGGATGTCCAGCAGGTGCGCGCCCAGTTCACGCAGCTGCGTGGCGGTGGCCGGGCTTCCGTTGATCCAGCCGCGGCTGCGGCCCTGGGTGTCGACGGTGCGGCGCAGCAGCAGGGTGTCGCCGGCCTCGAAGCCGCCTTCTTCCAGCCAGGTGCCGAGCGCCGGGTCGGCGTCGAATTCGGCGCTCACATCCAGCCGCTCGGCGCCTTCGCGCACGGAACCGGCGTCGGCCCGGTTGCCCAGCGCCAGTTGCAGGGCGTCGATCAGGATCGACTTGCCGGCGCCAGTCTCGCCCGTGAGCACGGTGAAGCCCTCGGCCAGGTCCAGGTCGAGCGCGCGGACGATGACGAAGTCGCGCAGGACGATGCGTCGCAGGGCCACTCAGGAGCCTCCTTCGTTCCAGTGAAGTTTCTTGCGCAGGGTGTCGAAATAGCTCCAGCCGCGCGGATGCAGGAAGCGCACCCTGTGCTCGGAGCGCCGCACCAGCACCTGGTCGCCATGGGCGAGGGAGGCGAGGGACTGCATGTCGAAATTGGCGCTGGCGTCGCGCCCGCCCACCACCTCGACCGAGATCTCCTCGGCGTCGGGCAGCAGGATCGGCCGGTTCGACAGCGTGTGCGGCGCGATCGGCACCATCACCCAGCCGGGGATGGAGGGATGCAGCATCGGCCCGCCCGCCGACAGTGCGTAAGCGGTGGAGCCGGTAGGCGTGGCGATGATCAGGCCGTCGGCACGCTGGTTGGCCACCAGATGCCCGCCGACCGAGACGCGCAGCTCGACCATGCCGGAGGTGGCGCCGCGGTTGACCACCACGTCGTTCATGGCCTGGGCGGTGAACACGACCTCGCTGGCGCGCATGACCCGGGCCTGGATCAGGCTGCGGTGGTCTTCCTCGTACTCGCCGGCCAGCATCGGCGTGAGTGTGGCCTCGTAATGTTCCAGCGGGATGTCGGTGACGAAGCCCAGGCGGCCGCGGTTGATGCCGATCAGCGGCACGCCGTAGCGGGCGAGCTGCCGGCCGATGCCCAGCATGGTGCCGTCGCCGCCGACGACCAGGCCCAGGTCGCACTGCTCGCCGATCTCCTGCACCGTGAGCAGGGGCCAGCGGCCCGCGCGCGGCACGCCGTCCTCGCCGCATTCGGCGCTGCTGCGCTCGAGCACCACGACGCAGCCGCGCGACTCCAGGAACGCCGCAATGCCCTCGATGACGGCATCGCGCTCGCGCGCCGCCGTCGCCTGGTACTTGCCGATGAGCGCCACATGGCGGAAGGGTGCGTGCATGGGGACAAATTACATCACGACACCGGAGGCGTCCCACCGCCTGGCAAGGCCTTGTCCGCCGCCTAGGGATCGCGGGCCGCGGGGTATCATTTGCCGATGCTGGACGACCGCGCCAAGCTGCTGCTCAAGACCCTGGTGGAACGCTACATCGCCGACGGCCAACCCGTCGGCTCGCGCACGCTCTCGCGTGCCGCCGGTCTCGAGCTTTCCCCCGCCACCATCCGCAATGTGATGGCCGACCTCGAGGACCTGGGGCTGATCGTCAGCCCCCACACCTCCGCCGGCCGCATTCCCACTGCGCGCGGCTACCGGCTGTTCGTCGACACCATGCTCACGGCCCAGCGGGCCCAGTTGCAGTCCACGCCGCCGAGCCTGCCGCCGGACCAGCCCCAGAAAGTGATCGCCAGCGCGGCACAGCTGCTGTCGAACCTCTCCCAGTTCGTGGGCGTGGTGATGGCGCCGCGGCGCACGACGGCCTTCCGGCACATCGAATTCCTGCGGCTGTCGGAGCGGCGGCTCCTGGTCATCATCGTCTCGCCCGACGGCGACGTGCAGAACCAGGTGATCTTCACCGACCGGGACTACACCCAGTCGGAGCTGATCGAGACCTCCAACTACCTCACCGCGAACTACGGCGGGCTGTCCATCGAGCAGGTGCGCGACCGCCTCAAGAGCGAGATGGACGGCCTGCGCGCCGAGATCGCCTCGTTGATGCAGGCGGCGGTGCAGGCGAGCTCGCAGGCGTTTTCGCAGGCGCAGGAAGAGGTCATCATCGCTGGCGAGCGCAACCTGCTGGCCGTGAGCGACTTCTCCAGCGACATGGGCCAGTTGCGCCGTGCCTTCGAGTTGTTCGAGCAGAAGGCCGAGCTGATGCGGTTGCTGGACATGTCCAGCAAGTCCGACGGCGTGCGCATCTTCATTGGCGGCGAAAGCCAGGTGGTGCCGTACGAAGAGCTGTCGGTCGTCAGTGCCAACTACGAAGTCAACGGCGAGGTGGTCGGCACCCTGGGCGTGATCGGACCGACCCGCATGCCCTATGACCGCATGATCCAGATCGTGGACATCACTTCCCGCTTGGTCAGCAACGCGCTGAGCCACAACAACAAGTAGCCGTTCGGCGCCGCGCCGACATGGCGTAGAGAGACGGGGCACGCCGTTCGGACGACCGCGGATCAGCGCGCCGGCGCTTCCCCCGCCAGCGCCTGCAGCGCCGGCACGTCGCGGATCAGTACGACGTAGCCATGCATCTCGATGCATCCCAGTTCCACCAGTCGCCGGAAGCAGCGGGACAGCGTGGCCTGTGCCATCACCAGCTGGCGCGCAATGGAGCGCTTCTGCACCGGCAATCGCACCGAGCGGTCCTTGCCGGCGGCTTCGAAAGGTTCGCGCAGCAGCCAGGCGGCCAGGCGCCCCAGCACGTCCTTGGTGGCCAATTCGTGCCGCCCGTCCGTCAGTTGGCGGATGCGCTCGGCCATCACCAGGCCGACGGCGCGCTGAAGGGCCGGATCCTGCCGAGCGGCTTCCAGCAGGTGCTCCAGCGGCAGTGCGGCCAGGGTGACGCGAGCCGGACACACGGCTGACTCGATCCAGTCCGACTCCAGCCAGGCGGAGGCGAGATCCAGCCACTGGCCCGGGCCGAGAACGCGGTTCTCGACCAGACCCCCATCCGCACCAATGCGGCCGACCACGATGCGGCCTTCGGCAACGAGCCACCACGACGGTGGATGGTTGTCCGGCATGGCGGCGATGGCGCCCTTGGGCAGCACATGCAGGCGCAGGGCGCCGGCCAGCCGCTCCAGCGTGGCCGGTGCTGGCTCGCGGGGGGCGAAGGCGCCGCGCAACAAGGGCACGCCGGACAGGACGACCGGCCGCCGCCCGGTGGCGGCTTTCCAGCGCCGCGCTTCGGGGCGCGGTGCGTCGGAGGTCAGGGAAGACAGGGCCGGCAGCATGAAAGGTCGGGGTGGCGTCAGGTGGTCGATGCCCGACTCTGCCCACGATGCGACCGCGCTGCCTTGAGCCAGCGCAAGGGTTGGCGGATCGGCCGCCGCCCGCCATCAGCCGCACAGTCCGGTGAAGCCGCAGGCGGTACAGAAGCTGCAGCCATCCTTGCGGATCAGGGTGGCGTTGCCGCATTCGGGGCAGGCGGCGCCGGCCATGGCCTGCTGCACGCCCGGCGCTGTGACGGCAGGGGCGGCCAGGATGCCCATCTCCTGAAGCGGAAAGCCTTCCTCGTCCAGCACACCGAGCATGGCGTAGCGATGGATCACCAGCCGCGCCAGGTAGGCCACGGTCGAGGGCCAGGTCTGCTGCCGCCGCACCTTCGGATCCAGGCTGGGCACGAAGGCCATGAAGTGGCCCAGCGGCTCGGCATAGCTCAGCAGCTTGCGCAGCTTCATGCCAATCCATGCCGGGTCGATCACCCGCATGTCCAGCGACAGCACGCGCGCCAGTCCGTCGAGCGCGCGCGGATAGTTGCCCGAGAAGCCCAGGGCGCAGGGCCGGGTGTGGGTGGCGCCGCTGGGGCTGGGCAGCAGCACCTCCTTGAGCGTGAGGGTGAAGGCTTCGCCCGTGGCCGGGTTCTCGATGTCCACGGCCCAGGCCAGCGTGCCGGAGGGGCCGGTGTGCGGCTCGTCCAGGCTGAACAGGGCGTCGAGCACCGGCGTGCCGGGCGCGGGCGGGTTCCACAGACCCAACTGCTCGCAGCGCCAGCGCAGCACGGCGGCGGTGGCGGCAACCACGCCGGGGAATGTGCGCACCTCGCCATGGGGTGGGAAGGGCATGTCGAAGGGGCGCTCCTCCTGCACGGTGGCCAGCGCGTCGAGCTTGAGGCGCACCCATTCGGCGTCGCGCGCCCGCAGGTCCATCGACAGCGTCTTGGCCAGGGCGCCCAGGCCGCGGGGCTGCTCGGCGCCGTTGACCCACACCTCGAAGGGCAGCGGCCGGGCGCCCTCGCCGCCGTCCGGGGCTTCGCCGACGAAAAGCGCGAACTGCCCGTGCGGATGCCGAACCATGGTGCACCAGGCCGCATTGCCGGCGGGAAAGTCCGGCCGGCCGGGCCAGCGCAGCGAGGCCAGCACCGGCTCGCGCGGCAGGCGATCCAGCGCCAGGCGGCGGTCGGCGATGCCCGGCGCGGGCAGGGCGGCGTCCGGCTGCGGCACGCTGAGCACGGCGCCCAGCACGGCATTGGGCCGGTAGGTGGCCAGGCCCTTCAGGCCGGACTGCCACGCCTGCAGGTAAAGATCCTGGAAGGCCGCGTAGGGATAGTCTGCCGGCACGTTCACCGTCTTGCTGATCGAGGTGTCGATGAAGGGCGCGACGGCCGCCACCATGGCCGCATGCGACTGGGCGCTCATCTCCAGCGCCGTGACAAAGGCGGGCGGCAAAGGCGCGTCCGGCCCGCGCAAGTGGCGGAACAGGCGCCAGGCATGGTCCTCCACCGCGAATTCCTGGAAGGTGCCGTCGGCCATGCGCTTCTTGCGCTGGTACGTCCAGCTGAACGGCGGCTCGATGCCATTGCTGGCGTTGTCGGCAAAGGCCAGGCTGATGGTGCCGGTCGGCGCGATCGACAGCAGGTGCGAGTTGCGCAGGCCGTGGCGGCGGATGCGCTCCCGCAGCGCCGCCGGCAGGCGCGCGGCGAAGCGCCCGCGCTGCAGGTAGAGGTCGGCATTGAACAGGGAGAAGGCGCCACGCTCGCGCGCCAGTTCGGCGGAGGCGGCATAGGCCGCGTCGCGCAGCCGCTCGGCGATGCGCGCCGCCATCTGCCGCGCCGGCGCCTCGTCGTAGCGCAGCCCGAGCATGGCCAGCGCATCGCCCAGTCCGGTGAAGCCCAGGCCGATGCGGCGCTTGGCCATCGCTTCCTCGCGCTGGCGGGGCAGGGGCCAGAGCGACACGTCGAGCACGTTGTCCAGCATGCGCACGCAGGTGGGGATGAGCGCGTCGAAGGCCGCCTCGTCGAAGCGTGCCTCGGGCTCGAAGGGCTGGCGCACGAAGCGCGTCAGGTCGATGGAGCCCAGGCAGCAGCAGCCGTAGGGCGGCAGCGGCTGCTCGGCGCAGGGATTGGTGGCGGAGATGGTCTCGCAGTAGCCGAGGTTGTTGTTGGCATTGATGCGGTCCAGGAAGAGCGCGCCCGGTTCGGCGTGGTCGTAGGTGGCGCGCATGATCTGGTCCCACAGCGCACGTGCGGGTACGCGGCGGTAGACCCAGGCGCCATCGCCACGTGGATGGGCACCTTCGGCCTTCTGCGCCTCGCCAGGCTCGGCGCGGTGCACCAGCTCGATTTCGGCATCGGCCTGCACGGCCTGCATGAAGGCGTCGGTGATGCCGACCGAGATGTTGAAGTTGCGCAGGTCGCCCGCGTCCTTCGCGTGGATGAATTCCTCCACGTCCGGATGGTCGCAGCGCAGCACGGCCATCTGGGCGCCCCGGCGCGCGCCGGCCGATTCCACCGTCTCGCAGGAGCGGTCGAACACGCGCATGTAGCTCACCGGGCCTGAGGCGCTCGATTGGGTGCTGCGCACCCGTGCGCCCTTGGGGCGGATGCGCGAGAAGTCGTAGCCCACGCCGCCGCCGCGCCGCATGGTCTCGGCCGCTTCGGTCAGGGCCGTGTAGATGCCGGGATGGCCTTCATCGTCCTCGGCGATGGAATCGCCGACCGGCTGGACGAAGCAGTTGATGAGCGTGGCTTCCAGCGTGGTGCCGGCGGCCGAAAGGATGCGCCCAGCGGGGATGAAGCCAGCCTCCAGCGCATCGACGAAGACGTTTTCGAAATGGGCGCGGCGCTCCGGTGCCTCGACGGCAGCCAGCGCCTGGGCCACCCGCCGCCGGACGTCGCCGACTTCGCGTTCGTCACCCTTGGCGTATTTCTCGCGCAGCACGTCCTGGCTGATGGCCTGGGCGGGCAGGACGGTGCAGTTCAGGATGGGCATGGGCAACTCCTGTTGGGTGGCGGCCGCTGTAGTGCCCGGCAGGCAAGCGGCAGCGATCGGGTGAACTGTATGAAAAACCAGCCCTTCGGTCTGTCGGAAAACCACTCTGCTGCCGTGGGCTGTAGCTTTGTCGTTTTTCTTGATCTTTCAAGATATATCATTGATTCATCTTGAGCTTTCCGAAGGATTCGCATGACTGAAGAATGGATGCACCCGGGGCGCGGCGGCGGTCGAGGCCATGGCCATCGGCGTTCAGGTGCCGACACGCTGGCCGAGGGGGCGATGGAGGGCCGCGGTGGCGGCCGGCGCCCGCGCCAGTTGGAGCCCGGCGACCTTCGCCTGCTGATGCTCCATGCGCTGGCCGCCCAGCCGAGCCATGGCTATGAGCTGATCAAGGCGATCGGGGAGTGGGTGGGCGGCGACTACACCCCCAGCCCGGGAACCGTCTATCCGACGCTGGCGTTGCTGGAGGACCTGGGCCTTGCCCGCTCGGAAGCCAGCGATGGCGGCCGCAAGCGCTTCCATCTGACGCCCCAGGGCGAGGCGGAACGTGCTGCGCAGGCGTCGGCCATCGAGGCGGTGCTGGAGCGCCTGGCGCAGGCGCGAGCCCGCGCCCACGCGCGCCGCTTGCCCGAGATCCGCCGTGCCATGGAGAACCTGAAGATGGCGCTGCGCCTGCGCCTGGAAGGCGAGATGGAGTCGACGGAACTGGTTCGTCGACTCGCCGAGATCATCGACCGCGCCGCGGTCGAGGTGGAACGCGCCTGAGTGGCGCCCCGACAGAGAGACCGACCATGAAACAACACCGCTACCGAATCACCGTCGAACACCTGGCCGATGCGCACGGCAACCCGTCCACTCACCCCGAGCCGCTGCGCTTCGAGGCCGGCAACCACGACGACATCCTCGCCATCGCTGAGCGCATGCGCGGCCGCGGCGAATTCCCGCCCGACACGGCCAACGCGCTGGCGGTGGGCCTGAAGCTGTTCAGCGAGGTGATGCTGGAGAACCGAGGCCATCCACTCTTCGCGGATTTCGCGCCGCACTTCCGTGCCTTCATGCAGCACCTGAAGAAGAGCCCGCAACGGCTGGGGGGCGATGCGCCGGCGGCCGACGTTTCGCCTGCAGCCGGCCAGGCTCAGTAGTTGAGCCGCTCCGGCCGCAGCTCCTGCAGGATGGTTGTCGCGATCTCTTCGATGGACTTGGTGGTGGTCGACAGCCAGCGGATGCCGGCCCGGCGCATCATGGCCTCGGCCTCGCTCACCTCGTAGCGGCAGTTCTCGATGCTGGCGTAACGCGAATTGGGCCGCCGCTCGTTGCGGATCTCGGCCAGCCGCTCGGGCTGGATGGTCAGCCCGAAGATTTTCTTGCGGAAGGCGATCAGCGCCGGCGGCAACTGCCGGCGGTCGAAGTCCTCGGGGATCAGCGGATAGTTGGCCGCCTTCAAGCCGTGCTGCATGGCCAGGTAGAGCGAGGTCGGCGTCTTGCCGCTGCGGCTCACGCCCACGAGGATGACGTCCGCCGCCTCCAGGTCCGCATGGCTCTGGCCATCGTCGTGCTGCAGGCTGAAGTCGATGGCGGCGATGCGGTCGTGGTATTCCTTGCTCTTGCTGATGTCCGAGAAGCGGCCGATGCGGTGGTTGGACTTCATCGCCAACTCGATCTCCAGCGGTCGCACGAAGGTGCCGAAGAGGTCGAGCAGCATGCCCTTGCAGCCAGTCTCGATCACCTCCAACACTTCCATGTTGGCCAGGGTGGTGAAGACGATGGGCCGGTAGCCTTCGAGCTCGGCCGTGTGGTTGATCTGGCGCACCGCCTGGTGGGCCTTGTCCACCGTGTCCGTGAAGGGCATGCGCACATGGCGTGCCTTGAGTTCGAACTGGTTGAGCACGGCATTGCCGAAGGTCTCGGCGGTGATGCCGGTGCCGTCCGAAACGAAGAAAACGGTGCGCTTGTGCATGGGGCGGCCTGTAGTTTCTGTCCTGCGGCGCCGGCTCGGGCCGGCCCCTACAATCCCGCAGATTATCGGCGCGCGCCCTCCGTGCGCCTCACCCGCATCCCTTCCCATGCAGTCGCCCCGCGCACCCAGAGCAAGAAGAACGATCGCGCCCGGCTGCCCGCTGCATGGAACGCACCGCTTTTTAAACTCCGGAGTCTTCCCATGTCTGCCCTGTTCGAAGCGACCGCCCTGGTCGTCCCCTTCGAAAACCTGAGGATGAGCGATGTCGAGGCCGTTGGCGGCAAGAACGCCAGCCTCGGCGAGATGATTTCCCAGCTGCCCGAGGGCGTGCGCGTGCCCACCGGCTTCGCCACCACCGCCCATGCCTTCCGCGAGTTCCTCGCGCACGAAGGCCTGACGCAGCGCATCAGCCAGCGCCTGGCCACCCTGGACATCGAGGACGTGCGCGCCCTGGCCGCCGCCGGCGCCGAGATCCGCGGCTGGATCGAGGCGCAGCCCTTCCCCGCCGACCTCGAAAGGGCCGTGCGCGAGCACTTCGCCAAGCTGAGCGCGGGCAACGACCAAGCCAGCTTCGCGGTGCGTTCCTCGGCCACTGCCGAGGATCTCCCCGACGCTTCCTTCGCCGGCCAGCAGGAGACCTTCCTGAACGTCGTCGGCATCGAGGACGTGCTGCACAAGATGAAGGAGGTGTTCGCCTCTCTCTACAACGACCGTGCCATCAGCTACCGCGTCCACAAGGGCTTTGCCCACGACGTGGTGGCCCTGTCGGCCGGCGTACAGCGCATGGTCCGCTCCGACCTGGGTGCCGCAGGCGTGATGTTCACCATCGACACCGAATCGGGCTTCGACCAGGTCGTCTTCATCACCTCCAGCTACGGTCTGGGTGAGACGGTGGTGCAGGGCGCCGTCAACCCCGACGAGTTCTACGTCCACAAGCCGATGCTCGAAGCCGGCAAACGCGCGGTGATCCGCCGCAACCTGGGCTCCAAGCTGATCCAGATGGAATTCGCCACGCCCGAGGAGAAGAAGGCCTCGGGCAAGCTGGTCAAGACCACCGACGTCAAGACCGAACTGCGCAACCGCTATTCGCTGACCGATGCCGAGGTGGAGCAACTGGCGAAGTACGCCATGGTCATCGAGAAGCACTACGGCCGCCCGATGGACATCGAGTGGGGCAAGGACGGCACCGACGGCCAGCTCTACATCCTGCAGGCCCGTCCCGAGACGGTGAAGAGCCAGCAGCAGGGCAAGGTCGAGCAGCGCTTCAAGCTCAAGGGCAAGAGTGCCGTGCTGGCGGAAGGCCGCGCCATCGGCCAGAAGATCGGGACCGGCCCCGTGCGCCTGGTGCACAGCATCAGCGAGATGGACAAGGTGCAGGCCGGCGACGTGCTGGTCACCGACATGACCGACCCCAACTGGGAGCCGGTGATGAAGCGCGCCAGCGCCATCGTCACCAACCGCGGCGGCCGCACCTGCCATGCGGCGATCATCGCGCGCGAACTGGGCATTCCGGCCGTTGTGGGCTGCGGCGACGCCACCAGCCTGCTCAAGGACGGCACGCTGGTCACCGTGAGCTGCGCTGAGGGCGACACCGGCCACATCTACGACGGCCTGCTGGAGACCGAGGTCACCGAGGTCCAGCGCGGCGAGATGCCCAAGATCCCGACCAAGATCATGATGAACGTGGGCAACCCGCAGCTCGCCTTCGACTTCGCCCAGCTGCCCAACGAAGGCGTGGGCCTGGCGCGGCTGGAATTCATCATCAACAACAACATCGGCGTGCATCCCAAGGCCATCCTGGACTATCCGCAGGTCGATCCCGACCTGAAGAAGGCCGTGGAATCGGTGGCCCGCGGCCATGCCTCGCCCAAGGCCTTCTACGTCGACAAGGTGGCCGAGGGCGTGGCCACCATCGCGGCGGCCTTCTGGCCCAAGCCGGTGATCGTGCGCCTGTCGGACTTTAAGTCCAACGAGTACCGCAAGCTGATCGGTGGCAGCCGCTACGAGCCGGAGGAAGAGAACCCCATGCTGGGCTTCCGCGGCGCGGCGCGCTACATCAGCGCCGAGTTCGGCGAGGCCTTCGCCATGGAGTGCGAGGCGCTCAAGCGCGTGCGCAACGAGATGGGCCTGACCAACGTGCAGATCATGGTGCCCTTCGTGCGCACGCTGAAGCAGGCCGAGCGCGTGACCACGCTGCTGGGCGAGCACGGCCTCAAGCGCGGCGAGAACGAGCTCAAGATCATCATGATGTGCGAGGTTCCCAGCAACGCCATCCTGGCGGACGAGTTCCTGCAGTACTTCGACGGCTTCTCGATCGGCTCGAACGACCTGACGCAGCTCACCCTGGGCCTGGACCGCGATTCCGGCCTGGAACTGCTGGCGGCGGACTTCGACGAACGCGACCCGGCGGTGCAGGCCATGCTGTCGC
The DNA here is from genome assembly GCF_040544975.1 of Pseudacidovorax sp. 1753. Taxonomy (NCBI): domain Bacteria; kingdom Pseudomonadati; phylum Pseudomonadota; class Betaproteobacteria; order Burkholderiales; family Comamonadaceae; genus Pseudacidovorax; species Pseudacidovorax sp. 1753. The sequence continues at coordinate 26,763 of NZ_JBEPKY010000007.1, forward strand.
GCGCCATCGAGGCCTGCAAGAAGCAGGGCAAGTACGTGGGCATCTGCGGCCAGGGCCCCAGTGACCATCCCGACTTCGCCCTGTGGCTGGCGGACCAGGGCATCGCATCGATCTCGCTCAACCCGGACAGCGTGATCGAGACTTGGCAGCGACTGGCGCAGCGCTGATCGCAGCCTTCAGCGCTGCGAGACCGACCCGGCATGTCGCCGGGACGGACGCACATTGAAAAGGGCGGCCCGTCTGTGCGGGCCGCCTTTGTCTTTGCAGGTTCTGGAACTAAGCTGGCGAGGTTGGCCTGTTCCGGTATATACTCGTGGGCTTTCCCTTGCCACACTGCCTGGACGCGGCGGGTGGCTTTTCTGGACCTCGCGCATGCGCGCCTGGTCCGCAAACCCCCAAGGAGTGTCATGCGTCACTACGAAATCATTCTGCTGATCCATCCGGATCAAAGCGAGCAGGTTCCGGCCATGCTGGAGCGTTACAAGGGCATGATCGCCGCCGGCAACGGCAAGGTGCATCGTGTCGAAGACTGGGGCCGCCGCCAGCTGGCCTACCAGATCAACAAGCTGAACAAGGCCCACTACCTGTGCGTCAACATCGAGGCCGACCAGGCCGTGATGTCCGAACTGGAGCATGCCTTCAAGTTCAACGACGCCGTGCTGCGCCACCTGACCGTGCTGAAGAAGAAGGCCGACACCGGCCCCTCCTCGATGATGAAGACCGTCGAGCGCGAGGAAGCCCGCAAGGCCCAGCAGGCCGAGTACGCCGCCAACAACAGCAGCAACTGATGTGGCTGCGCCCGCGGCGGCCAACCATCTGCTCCTGACGGCCTGCATCGAAGAGATCGCCGCCTTGCGTTTCACCCCGGCCGGGCTCCCGGCCATCGACCTGCGGCTCGACCATGAGTCGACCCAGGACGAAGCCGGACAGACCCGGCAGGTGAAGGCGGCACTCAAGGCAGTGGCCTTTGGCGCAGTGGCCGAGCGGCTCGCGCGGCAGGCGCTGGGCAGCCAGTGGCGGTTCCAGGGTTTCCTGGCCAACCCCCGCAACGGCAAGCACCCGGTGCTCCACGTCACGGATTTTCAGCAAGATTAATTTTCGACAGAGGTCCCTCCATGGCCACGTTCAAGAAATTCAACAAGGACAAGCGTCCGAAGCGCAACACCCAGTCGCTGCTGTTCAAGCGCAAGCGTTTCTGCCGCTTCACCGTCGCCGGTGTCGAAGAGATCGACTACAAGGACATCGACACCCTGCGCGACTTCGTTGGCGAGAACGGCAAGATCGTCCCCGCCCGCCTGACCGGCACCCGCGCCATCTACCAGCGTCAGCTGAACACCGCGATCAAGCGCGCCCGCTTCCTCGCGATGCTGCCGTACAGCGACCAGCACCGCGTCTGAGCCGGAAGGAGTACATCCCATGCAAGTCATTCTTCTGGACAAGATCGTCAACCTCGGTGCGCTTGGCGACATCGTCAAGGTCAAGGACGGTTACGCCCGCAACTTCCTGATCCCCACCGGCCGTGCCCGCCGCGCCACCGAATCGGCCAAGGCCGAGTTCGAAGCCAAGCGTGTCGAGCTGGAAAAGGCTGCCGCCGCCAAGCTGGCTGAAGCCCAGTCCCAAGGTGAGAAGCTGTCTGGCTCCACCGTCAAGCTGACCCAGAAGGCCGGCGTCGATGGCCGCCTGTTCGGCTCGGTGACCAACCACGACATCGCCGACGAACTGAAGAAGTCCGGCTACGACGTGGCCAAGTCGCAGGTCCGCCTGCCCAACGGCCCGATCAAGACCGTTGGCGACACCACGGTGAGCGTGGCCCTGCACACGGACGTGGTCGTCGAGATCACCGTCACGGTCTACGGCGAAACCGCCTGATCCCCCTGCGAACGGCCGGCGGATTTCCGCCCGCCTTCACATCCCAAGGCCGCCTCCGGGCGGCCTTCTCATTGGCGCACCGGCCAGTTGTCCCGGCCTGCGCACCGGAAGCCCACGGGTTGTCCCCAGACTTATCCCGTGACTCGGCTGCCATGGCGGCCTAGCATCGCCGCCTGCACTGCACGCCATGTCCGCTGTCTTTTCTCCCTTTGCTCCCAACGATCCTTCCGGTGACCGCCAGGTGGCGCAGCTGCGCGTGCCGCCGAACTCGGTGGAAGCCGAATCCAGCGTGCTGGGCGGCCTGCTGCTCGACAACAGCGCCTGGGACCGCGTGGGCGACCTGCTCACCGATGGCGACTTCTACCGTCACGAGCACAAGCTGATCTTTGGCGCCGTCGGCCAGCTGATCAACGGCAACAAGCCGGCGGACGTGATCACGGTGCACGAGCACCTGCAGAACCTCGGGCAGTCCGAGGAAACGGGCGGCTTGGCCTACCTCAACTCGCTGGCCCAATTCGTGCCCAGCGCGAGCAACATCCGCCGCTACGCCGAGATCGTGCGCGAGCGGGCAGTGCTGCGAAAGCTGATCTCCGCCGCCGACGAGATCTCCACCGCCGCCTTCAATCCGCAGGGCAAGGCCGTCGACAAGATCCTGGACGAGGCCGAGCAGAAGATCTTCAACATCGGCGAAGAGGGCTCGCGCAACAAGCAGGGCTTCCACAGCATGGACTCGCTGGTGGTCGAGCTGCTGGATCGCGTGACCGAGATGGCCGACAACCCCAACGACATCACTGGGGTGCCGACCGGCTTCTACGACTTCGACCGCATGACCTCGGGCATGCAGGCTGGCGACATGATCGTGCTGGCAGCGCGCCCGTCCATGGGCAAGACCTCGCTGGCCATCAACATCGCCGAGCACGTGGCGCTCAACGAGGGCCTGCCGGTGGCGGTGTTCTCGATGGAAATGGGTGCCGCTCAGCTGGCCATCCGTATCGTGGGCTCCATCGGCCGCATCGACCAGGGGCACCTGCGCACAGGCAAGCTGACCGACGAGGAATGGCCGCGCCTGACCGAGGCCATCGAGAAGCTGCGTAACATCTCGCTGCACATCGATGAGACCCCGGGCCTGTCCACGAGCGAGTTGCGTGCCAATGCGCGACGCCTCGCGCGCCAGTGCGGCCAACTGGGCCTGATCGTGGTCGACTACCTGCAGCTGATGAGCGTGTCGGGCGGCATGGCCGACGAGAACCGCGCGACGGCCGTGGGCGAGATCTCGCGTGGCCTCAAGATGCTGGCCAAGGAACTCAAGTGCCCGGTGATCGCGTTGTCGCAGTTGTCGCGCGGCGTGGAAAGCCGCACTGACAAGCGTCCGATGATGAGCGACCTGCGCGAATCGGGCGCCATCGAGCAGGATGCGGACGTGATCATGTTCATCTACCGCGACGACTACTACAACAAGGACTCCAAGGAGCCCGGCGTCGCCGAAGTGATCATCGCCAAGCAGCGGAACGGCCCGACCGGCACGGTGAAGCTGGCCTTCCTGAAGCCGTTGACCAAGTTCGAGAACCTGGCAGGCGGCTTCGGGGGCGATGACTTCTGAGTAGGAGCGACCGCCGACTCGCTGGTGAATGCGCACGTCGCGAGGCCGGCGTGGCTGGAGGCGCTCCCGATGCTGCATATGCGGCGCGCCGTCGTGGCAATCGGCACGCTCTATTTCTTGAACGTCGCCGGTCGGCCGCTCAGATGCTGCGGTCGTCCGCGCAGTTGGCTTCGATCCGGCGGCGCAGGTCGGCCAGTGTGCGACCGGGCTCGTCCCTGAAGCCTTCCTCCAGCATCCGCGCATCGCTGATCCGGTCCATGCGGAAGGCGCGGAAGTCCTGCCTCAGCTCGCACCAGGCGGCCAGCGTCCAGACCTTGCCCCAATAGAAGCAGCCCAGCGGACGCACCTGGCGCTCGCTGGGCTTGCCGCCCTCGTCGCGATAGTCGAGCCAGAGCTTGCGGCGCGCCTGCGCCGCCTCGCGCAGGGTGCGCAGGTGGATCCGGGTCACGTCGTCCAGGGCAATGGCAGGCGCGTACAGCGCGAGCGATTCGGCGGCCGCCCGCGCCGTTGGCGGCAGCACCGACAGGATCTTGCCCAACGCACTGTCGATGTTGTCGCCCAGCGCCGGATCGACCCAGCTTTGCGCCAGCCGTGCCGCAGCCACCAGCGCCCGGGCCTCATCCTGCGTGAACATCAGCGGCGGCAGATCGAAACCCTGGCCCAGCCGGTAGCCGATGCCCGCTTCGCCCTCGAGTGGCACACCTTGGCGCTGCAGGTCGGCGATGTCGCGGTAGACGGTGCGCTCCGACACCTCCAGCCGCCCGGCCAGGAAGGCGGCGGTGGTCAGCCGACGGCCGCGGATCAGCTGGACGATCTGGAACAGGCGGTCGGCACGGCGCATGGGGCAAACGGATCAGGTGGGATCGGCGATGGGAAGGCGGGCCTGCATGGCGGCGGCGATACGTCGCATGTCGTCCGCGCCGATTTCGAACAGGCCGAAGCGCAGCTTATAGCCCCATCCGCGGCGGTCTCGGGTGAAGTCCAGCTGGTCCACCAAGCCGGCGATGGGCACCTCGCAGGCCTCGGCATAGTGCACGTCGCGCCGCCAGGGCACGAAGCCACCGCCCATGTCGGCCTGGTAGGGGGCCGACGGCGCCACCGTGCCCACCGAGACGAAGGCCTGCAGCCGGTCACGCGCGCCGAAGCGCTCGGAGGGCGCGTAGTAGGCCACGCAGTCGCCCGCCGCCAGGCGCCGCAGCGGCGCGCCGCGGCCATGGCAGACCTGCATGAAGCCGGCGGGCCGGTGATCGCGGCCCAGGCGGGCATGTTCGGCGCTGGCCACGGCGATCCAGTGGCGGGCCGGCCGGGCGGACGCGCTGCACGGCGGCATGAGCAGGCCGAAGGGTGGGGGCGGCACGGCGTCAGTCCAGGGCATGCAGACCGACCACATTGCCCTCGGGATCGCGCACCAGGGCGAAATAGCCGATGCCGGGGGCGATGAGCGTGCGCGGCGTGACGACCTGGCCGCCGGCTTGCATGGCGCGGTCGAGCGCGCCTTGCACGCCTGGCTCGCAGTCGAGGTAGACGACGGTGCCGCCTTCGGCCGGACGATGCCCCTCGCGGCGCACCAGGCAGCCGCCCGCGCCGGGCTTGTCGTGGGCGAACACGGCCATGGTGCCGCCGCCCATGTCCTCGGTGCCGCGCATCGCGCGGTCGAGCATGCGTTCGTAGAAGCGCTGGGCAGCAGCAAGGTCGGTGACGGGGATCTCGAACCAGGTGTTGGCGTTGCGCATGGAAAGCTCCTTTCGGTGGTGATGAACAGGAGCGTGATGCTGCGCCGAGGCTCCTGACAGCGTGTTGTCAGGAGGCCGGCGGTGGTACGCGTTCGGCCGGCGAGCGCCCAGGAAAAAGCCCGCGCGGCCTGGCGGCGGCGCGGGCAGTGACGACGATGCGGCCGTCGATGGACGAGCGTCAGAGCACGTCGCTGGCGAAGTCGGCCAGCCGCGAGCGCTCGCCGCGCGCCAGCGTGATGTGGCCGCTGTGCGGCCAGCCCTTGAAGCGGTCGACCGCGAAGGTGAGGCCCGAGGAGCCTTCGGTCAGGTAGGGCGTGTCGATCTGCGCGAGGTTGCCCATGCAGATGATCTTGGTGCCCGGGCCGGCGCGGGTGATCAGCGTCTTCATCTGCTTGGGCGTCAGGTTCTGCGCCTCGTCGATGATCACGTACTTGTTGAGGAAGGTGCGGCCGCGCATGAAGTTCATGCTCTTGATCTTGATCTTGGAGCGGATCAGTTCATTGGTGGCCGCACGGCCCCATTCGCCGGCGCCGCCGTTGTCGCCCTTGGCCAGGAACTCCAGGTTGTCGTCCAGGGCGCCCATCCAGGGGCCCATCTTCTCCTCCTCGGTACCGGGCAGGAAGCCGATGTCCTCGCCCACGCTCACGGTGGCGCGGGTCATGATGATCTCGGTGTAGCGCCTGTCGTCGAGCACCTGCGTCAGGCCCGAGGCCAGGGCCATCAGCGTCTTGCCCGTGCCAGCGGTGCCGGTCAGGGTGACGAAGTCGATGTCCGGGTCCATGAGCAGGTTCATGGCGAAGTTCTGTTCGCGGTTGCGCGTGGTCACGCCCCAGACGGCGTTCTTGCCCGAGCTGTAGTCCTTCAGCGTCTTGAGCACCGCCGTCTTGTCGCGCACCTCGGTCACACGGGCGTACATGCTCGGCTCGCCGGGGGCTTCGAAGTAGACGAACTGGTTGATGTAGAGGCTGGGCACCAGCGGCCCCGTGATGCGGTAGAAGGTGCTGCTGCCCGACTGCCAGCTTTCCACCGCCTTGCTCTGGCGCGTCCAGAAGTCGGCCGGCAGCGCGAGCGAGCCCGAATACAGCAGGTCGCCGTCCTCGAGCGCCTTGTCGTTCTGGTAGTCGTCGGCGGCCAGGCCCAGGGCGCGCGCCTTGACGCGCATGTTGATGTCCTTGGACACCAGCACCACCTCGCGCCGGTCCGCGCCCTTGTTCTTCTCGTGCAGCGCGCGCAGGGCCTGCACCACACCCAGGATCTGGTTGTCCGCCTTGCCCTGGGGCAGGCTGGTGGGCAACTGGTAATCGAGCGGCTGGGTCTGGAAGAACAGCCGGCCACCCGCTTCCTTGTGGCCGGTGGTGTCGAGCTTGAGCCCCTCGCTCATGTCGGCGCCCTGCGCGGCGGCCAGGGCGTCGAGCGTGCGGCTGGCCTGGCGGCCATTGCGCGCGACTTCGGTCGTGCCTTTCTTGTGGCCGTCCAGTTCCTCCAGCACGATCATCGGCAGGTAGATGTCGTGCTCCTCGAAGCGGAACAGACAGGTCGGGTCGTGCAGCAGCACGTTGGTGTCGAGCACGAACAGGCGCTTGGGGCCGGTCTTTTTCACGCTGCGCTTGCGGCGATCCTGGGCCGGCTCCTCGGCGGCACGGCTGGCCAGGGGTGCCGGGGGCAGCGGGGCGACGACCGGCTCCGCCAGGCGAGCCGTGATCGGCGCCGCGACGGGCGCGAGCGCCACGGCTGGCGAGGCGCCGCCTGCATCGGGCAACTGGCGGTCGTCGAACAGCGTGGGGGATTCTTTCCGCGCGTCCGTCTGCCGTTCAGCCGAAGTACGGCGCGCCTTGGGGGCGGCGCGCGCCGGTGCGTCGAGCGCTTCCGGCGAAAGCAGGGCTGCACGCTTGGTCGGGGCGGGGGGCAGGGGCATGGAGGAACAGGCTCGCTGAAAAGTCGCGCGCAAAGGCGCAGGGGCCGAAAAACGAAAAAGCCGCCTGGAGACCAGGGCGGCTTCTTTCGGGGGATGCTGTCGTCGGGCTCAACGGCATGGGGCCATTATGCACACCGACCGGGCTCCCTCTCGTGACGGACGGCGCCGCTTGGCGATGACCGCCACCAGGGCGTCAGGCGGCCTTCTTGAGCGCCTTGACTTCCTTGAGGACCTCGTCCACATGGCCGGGCACCTTGAGTCCGCGCCATTCGGCCTTGAGCACGCCGTCGGGGCCGATCAGGAAGGTGCTGCGCTCGATGCCCTTGACCTTCTTGCCATACATGATCTTGTTCTTGACCACGCCGAACATGTGGCACATCTTTTCTTCGGTGTCGGCGATCAGTTCGAAGGGCAGCTCGAGCTTGGCCTTGAACTCGTCATGGGACTTCATGTTGTCGCGCGACACCCCGAAGACCACCGCGCCGGCCTTCACGAAATCCTTGTAGTGGTCGCGGAACTGCATGGCCTCGGTGGTGCAGCCGGGCGTGTTGTCCTTGGGGTAGAAGTACAGCACGACGGTCTGGCCGAGGTGGGACGTGTTCGAGACCTTGATTCCGCCGGTGGCGCTGGCATCGAATTCGGGAATGGGTTTGTTGACAACGATCGCCATGAAACTTGTAATCTCCGCTCTGGGTTCCCGAGAAATGACGCGAAACCGGGATCCCTTGATGCAACGAGGTTGCGTTCCACGACGCAAGCATGTGCAAATTCTTCGAGGGAACGCGGTCCGGTCTGCAACCGCAGATTTTATCCCGATTGCCAATCAGCGGATAGCCGTCCGTGCTTCCAAAAGGAGGGCGGCGACCACATGGCGTCCTTCGCCGGCCAGGATGTTGTAGGTGCGGCAGGCGGCGGCGGTGTCCATGGTCTCCACCCCGGTGCCCGCCGCGATCAGCGGGGCAAGCCATGCAGGCTTGGGAAAACGGATCCGCTCCCCGCTGCCGAAGATCACCACCTCCGCCTTCAACTCGGCCAGCTGTGCGAAGTGCGAGGGCGTCAGCGCCTCGAACCGGTCGCAGGGCCAGTCGAAACGCTCGTCGCGCGAGCCGACGACCACGCTCGCATCCACCCGCTGACCATTGATGGCCACCCATCCAGGCCCCGTCGCGGTGACGGTCTGGACGTCGTGTTTGTCGGGCTGGAGCTTCATCGGGAGGGGGCTTTCATCTGTGTTCCAATTGTAGGTTTCCCCTTTTGGCGGGCCCCTCGGAGGGACTTTGAAAGCGATCAAGAAATCGGCCAAGCTGGCCCATGTGCTGTACGACATCCGCGGTCCCATCATGGACGCGGCCAAGCAGATGGAGGAAGAGGGCCAGAAGATCATCAAGCTGAACATCGGCAACCTTGCGCCCTTCGGCTTCGATGCGCCCGAAGAGGTGCAGCAGGACATGATCCGCCACCTGCCGGCGTCGGCGGGCTATTCCGACAGCAAGGGCATCTTCGCCGCACGCAAGGCGGTGATGCACTACACCCAGCAGCAGGGCATCGCGGGCGTCACGCTCGAGGACATCTACCTGGGCAATGGCGCCAGCGAGCTGATCGCGATGGCCACCAACGCGCTACTGGACGACGGCGACGAACTGCTGCTGCCCGCGCCCGACTATCCGCTGTGGACGGCGGTCACCAGCCTGTCGGGGGGCAAGCCGGTCCACTACCTGTGCGACGAGGCCAACCAGTGGATGCCCGACCTGGACGACATCCGCGCCAAGATCACGCCGCGCACCAAGGGCATCGTGGTCATCAACCCCAACAACCCGACGGGTGTCGTCTACAGCGACGCGTTGCTCAAGGGCCTGGTCGAGATCGCCCGCGAGCACGAGCTGGTGCTGCTGGCCGACGAGGTCTACGACAAGGTGCTGTACGACGGCGTCAAGCACACGGCGCTGGGCAGCCTGTCCACCGACGTGCTGACGCTGACCTTCAACTCGCTGTCCAAGAGCTACCGCTCCTGCGGTTACCGCGCGGGCTGGATGGTGGTGTCCGGCGACAAGCGCGCCGCCAGCGACTACATCGAAGGCCTGAACATGCTGGCCAACATGAAGCTGTGCTCCAACGTGCCGGGCCAGTGGGCCATCCAGACGGCGCTGGGCGGCTATCAAAGCATCAACGAGCTGGTCGGCCCCGGTGGCCGGCTGCGCCGCCAGCGCGACCTAGCCTATGACCTGATCACCTCGATCCCCGGCGTGAGCTGCGTCAAGCCGCAGGCGGCGCTGTACATGTTCCCGCGGCTCGACCCCAAGGTCTATCCCATCGCGGACGACCGGCAGTTCTTCCTCGAACTGCTCAAGGAAACCCGCGTGATGCTGGTGCAGGGCACCGGCTTCAACTTCCCCGACCAGCAGCACTTCCGCATCGTCTTCCTGCCGCACGAGGACGACCTGCGAGAGGCCATCGCCCGCATCGAACGCTTCCTTGCGCGCTACCGCCAGCGCCACGCCTGATTCCCGAGCATCCCGATTGACTGACGAGTGATCCGCTATGACGACTGAATCCATGAAACCCATCCAGGTCGGCCTGCTCGGCATCGGCACCGTGGGCAGCGGCACCTTCGAAGTGCTGCGCCGCAACCAGGAAGAGATCCGCCGCCGCGCGGGCCGCGGCATCGAGATCGCCATGGTGGCCGACCTCGACACCGAGCGCGCCCGTCGCGTGGTGGGCGAGGGAGTGAAGGTGGTGGGCGATGCCCGCGAGGTGATCGCCAATCCCGAGATCGACATCGTGATCGAGCTGATCGGCGGCTACGGCATCGCCAAGGCGCTGGTGCTCGAAGCCATCGCGGCTGGCAAGCATGTGGTCACGGCCAACAAGGCGCTGCTGGCCGTGCATGGCACCGAAATCTTCGCAGCCGCCCATCAGCGCGGCGTGATGGTGGCCTTCGAGGCCGCGGTGGCCGGCGGCATCCCGATCATCAAGGCGCTGCGCGAGGGCCTGACGGCCAACCGCATCGAGTGGATCGCCGGCATCATCAACGGCACCACCAACTTCATCCTGTCGGAGATGCGGGACAAGGGCCTGGACTTCGGCACCGTGCTGAAAGAAGCGCAGCGCCTGGGCTATGCCGAGGCCGACCCCACCTTCGACATCGAAGGCGTGGACGCCGCCCACAAGCTCACGCTGATGAGTGCGATCGCCTTCGGCGTGCCTGTGCAGTTCGACAAGGCCTATGTTGAAGGCATCACGCAGCTGGCCGCGCAGGACATCAAGTACGCCGAGCAACTGGGCTACCGCATCAAGCTGCTGGGCGTGACGCGCCGCACGGCCAAGGGCATCGAGCTGCGCGTGCACCCCACGCTGGTGCCGACCAAGCGCCTGCTGGCCAATGTGGAGGGCGCGATGAACGCCGTGGTCGTGCACGGCGACGCCGTCGGCACCACGCTGTACTACGGCAAGGGCGCGGGCAGCGAGCCCACGGCCAGCGCCGTGATCGCCGACCTGGTGGACATCACCCGCCTGCATTCGGCCGACGTGCAGCACCGCGTGCCGTACCTCGCCTTCCATCCGCAGTCGATGAGCGACCTGCCCGTGCTGCCCATGAGCGAGGTCACCAGCAGCTACTACCTGCGCCTGCGCGTCGCCGACCAGGCCGGCGTGCTCGCCAAGGTGACGGGCCTGTTGGCCACCGCCGGCATCAGCATCGACGCCGTGCTGCAGCGCGAGGCCGAGGATGTGGGCGGCGAAGGCTCCACCGACACCGACCTGATCATCCTCACGCACGACGCGCGCGAAGGCGCGGTGGACAGCGTGATCGCCGAACTGCAGGCGCTGCCCACGGTGCTCGCGCCGGTGGTGCGTCTGCGCAAGGAAGAACTGCGCTGAAGACGCCGCGATGAACTACCTCTCCACCCGCGGGGACCCGACGCCCCGCAAGTTCTGCGAGATCCTGCTCGAAGGCCTGGCCCCCGACGGCGGCCTGTACCTGCCCGAGCGCTATCCGCAGGTCGATGCCACCATGCTGGCGCGCTGGCGCACGCTGGCCTACCACGAACTGGCCTTCGAGATCCTGTCGCTCTACATCGACGACATCCCGGCCGACGACCTGCGCACCCTGTGCGCGAAGACGTATACCGAAGAGGTCTTCGGCACGGCCGACATCACGCCGCTGCGCGAACTGGAAGACGGCGTCTACCTTGAAGGGCTGTCCAACGGCCCCACGCTCGCCTTCAAGGACATGGCGATGCAACTGCTAGGCAATCTGTTCGAGTACGAACTGGGCCGCCGCGGCGAGCAGCTGAACATCCTGGGCGCGACCAGCGGCGACACCGGCAGCGCGGCCGAGTACGCCATGAAAGGCAAGAAGGGCGTGTGCGTCTTCATGACCTCGCCCGACGGCCGCATGAGCCCCTTCCAGCAGGCGCAGATGTTCAGCCTGCAGGACGCCAACATCCACAACATCGCCATCACCGGCGTGTTCGACGATTGCCAGGACATCGTCAAGGCGGTGAGCAACGACCTGGTCTTCAAGCGCCAATACCGCATCGGCACTGTCAACTCGATCAACTGGGCGCGGCTGCTGGCCCAGGTCGTCTACTACTTCAAAGGCTGGATCGAGGCCACGGGACCGCAGGGCGGCGAGGTGAGCTTCACCGTGCCTTCCGGCAACTTCGGCAACGTCTGCGCCGGCCACGTGGCACGCATGATGGGCCTGCCGATCCGCAAGCTGGTCGTGGCGACCAACGAGAACGACGTGCTCGACGAGTTCTTCCGCACCGGCGTCTACCGCGTGCGCGGCGCGGCCGACACGCACGAGACCTCCAGCCCGTCCATGGACATCAGCAAGGCCAGCAACTTCGAGCGCTTCGTCTTCGACCTGCTGGGCCGCGACGGTGCGCGCACCAAGGCGCTGTTCCAGGACGCGCTGGCGCGCGAGGGCCGCTTCGACCTGAGCGCCGACCCGGTCTTCGCCGATGCGGCGGGCCGCTTTGGCTTCCGCTCGGGCCGCAGCACGCATGCCGACCGCCTGGCCACCATCCGCGACACCGACGAGCGCTTCGCCGTGCTCATCGACACCCACACGGCCGACGGCCTGAAGGTGGCGCGCGAGCACATCGAACCGGGCGTTCCGATGGTGGTGCTGGAGACCGCCCTGCCGATCAAGTTCGCCGCCACCATCGTCGAGGCCCTGGGCCGCGAGCCCGATCGGCCGGCCAGGTTCGAGGGCATCGAGTCGCTGCCCAAGCGCGTGGTGCGGCTGCCGGCCGATGCCGAGCAGGTCAAGCGCTACATCGCCGAGCACTGCGCCGCATGAAGGTCGTGGTCTTTGCCGGCTACTCCGGGGCGGGCAAGACCACCCTGGTCGAGCGGGTGATCGCCGAGCTGCGCGGGCAGGGCCGGCGCGTCTCGGTCATCAAGCATGCCCACCACAAGTTCGACATCGACCATCCCGGCAAGGACAGCTGGCGCCATCGCCAGGCGGGCGCCTTCGAGGTGGTGGTCGCCTCCGACCGGCGCATGGCGCTGATGCGCGAATTCGAGCAGCCGACGGAGCCCGACGTGCACCACCTGCTGGCCGAACTGTGGGACGGCGTGGACTGGGTGCTGGTCGAAGGCTTCAAGCACTGCGACCTGCACAAGGTCGAGGTCATGCGCCGCATCGAGCCGGGCCAGGAACCGCGCCCGGCGCTCTATCCGCTGGACGATTCCGTCTGCGCCATCGCCACCGACACGACCGAGAACCTGCCCCAGCCCACCGACCTGCCAGTCTTCGACCTGGACGATGCCGCGGGTGTGGCGCAGTGGCTGCTGCAGAGCGGCGAACGCTTCGTCTACCACCCCGAGCACCATGTCTGACGCAACCGCTGCCCCGGCGCCCGCTGCGCGCCGCCCGCTGATGCCCCTGGACGACGCCCTGGCCCGGCTGATGGCCCAGGCGCAGCCGCTGGCGGGCATCGAGGACTGCAACACCTTCGACGCCGATGGCCGCGTGCTGGCGCGTGACCTGGTCGCGGCGCTCACCGTGCCGCCGGCGGACAACAGCGCCATGGACGGCTATGCCGTGCGCACCGCCGACTGCGCCGCGCCGGGCACGGTGCTGCGCGTGGCGCAGCGCATCCCGGCCGGCAGCACCGGCGAGCCGCTGGCGGCCGGCACGGCGGCGCGCATCTTCACCGGCGCGCCCATCCCGCCCGGTGCCGATGCCGTGGTCATGCAGGAAGACGCCGAGGCCCTGCCCGACGACGGCAGCCTGGGCCGGGTGCGCGTGACGACCGTGCCGCAGGCCGGGCAATGGATCCGCCGCGCCGGCGAGGATGTCGAGCGCGGCAGCGTGGTGCTCGCCGCCGGCCAGCGCCTCACGCCGCAGGCCCTGGGCCTGGCCGCCAGCATCGGTTTCGCCAGCCTGCCGGTGCGCCGCCGGCCGCGCGTGGCGATGCTTTCCACCGGCGATGAGCTGGTCATGCCCGGCACCATCGCGCCCGAGGCCATGCCGCCCGGCGCCATCTACAACTCCAACCGCTTCTTCCTGCGCGCGCTGCTGCTGCGCATGGGGTGTGAGGTGCAGGACCTCGGGCTGGTGCCCGACCGGCTGGAGGCCACCATCGACGGCCTGCGCGCTGCGGCCTCGCAGAACGACCTGATCATCACCACCGGCGGCGTGTCGGTGGGGGAGGAAGACCATGTGAAGGCCGCCGTGCAGTCGCTCGGCACGCTGGAGCACTGGGCGCTGGCCATCAAGCCGGGCAAGCCGTTCGCGTACGGCACCATCGCGCGGCCGGCGCTCGAAGAGGGCGGCATCGAGCGATGCCATGTCTGCGGACTGCCGGGCAATCCGGTCTCCAGCTTCATGACCTTCCTGCTGCTGGTGCGGCCCTTCCTGATGGCGCTGCTGGGCGCCACCCAGGCCGTGCCGGCCGCGGTGCAGATGACGGCGGGCTTCGACTGGCCGCGGCCCGACCGGCGGCGCGAGTTCCTGCGCGCGCGCATCGGTGCAGACGGGCGGCTCGACCTCTTCGCCAACCAGAGCTCGGGCGTGCTGACGTCGACCGTCTGGGGCGACGGCGTGATCGACAACCCGGGCGGCCAGGCCATCGCCGCGGGCGACACTGTGCGCTTCATCCCCTTCGGCGCCTGGCTGGCATGACGAAGACGATCCGCGTCCGCTATTTCGCTTCGATCCGCGAGGCCCTGGGCACCGGCGAAGAAGCTGTCATTACACAGGCCGAGACGCTCGGCGCCCTGCGCGACGAACTCATCGCACGGGGTGGGCCGCATGCCGCCGCGCTGGCCCGCGGCCGCGCCGTGCGGCTGGCGCTGGACCAGGTGATGGCCAAGGACGACGCCGCGCTGCGCGACGGCGCCGAGGTCGCCTTCTTTCCGCCCGTGACAGGCGGCTAGGGTCGGGGAACGGCCCCTGGGCGTCTGCCGCGGTCCTCTGCGTCGTCGGCCCGGCGATGCTGTGTCCCGATGATGCTGATCGACCTCAGCCGCCGCTGGACAGCGCCGCATCCAACGCCAGCAGGCGCGCCGTCAACGCCCCACCGGCGCTGGTCATCGGTGCGCGCAACTCACCGGCCATCTCGGCACGGCCGCTCAGCACCGCCTTGATCGGCGCCGGGTTGGGTGCCTCGAACAGCCCCTCGATCAGCGGCAGCAGCGGCTGCCACAGCGCCCGGGCCTCCAGCAGCCGGCCCTGGCGCAGCAGCGTGATGACGCGGGCCAGCCGTGCCGTCTGCACATGGGCGCAGGCTGCGATGGCGCCGCAGCCGCCTTCGGCGACGGTGGGGAAGATCTGGGCGTCCTCGCCCGCCAGCACCTGCAGCCGGCCGTCGGCGATCAGGGCGCGGGTCTTGCTGAAGTCGCCCCCGCAGTCCTTCACGCCGACGATGCGCGGGTGGGTGGCCAGGGCCAGCAGCGTCTCGCGGGCCAGCGTGCTGCCCGTGCGATATGGGATGTCGTAGACGAGCACCGGCACCGGGCTGGCATCGGCCAGCTGCTGGAACCAGTCGAGCAGGCCGGCCTGCGAAGGGCGGATGTACAGCGGTGCGGGCAGCAGCACGCCGGCCAGGTCTGCACCGACGAGTGCGCGCAGCCGCTGGGCGGTGTCGCCCAGGTGGTAGCCGGAGATGCCGAGCACCCGACGCACGCCGGGTGCCACGTCGGCAACAGTGGCCAGCACGGCCTGCTGCTCCGCATCGCCCAGGGACGCGGCTTCGCCGGTGGAGCCGCAGACCACGAAGCCGGCGATCGGCTCGGCGGCCAGGCGCAGGGCCAGCGCTGCCAGGGCCGCATGGTCCACGGCCCCGTCACGGAAGGGCGTGACGAGCGGCACCCAGAGGCCGGAGAAGTCGCGGCTCGGCGAAACATGGGGCGATGCGCCGACGGCGTCCGATGCCGGATCGGTGGAGAGGCGGGGGGAGAAAGAGGACACGCGTTTTCCTTGAACAACAGGCTTCGACCGACGACGAGGCCGTCGGCGGATGCAGGCAACAGGGGAAACGCAAGGGCGGCTGCTGCCGCCCGGAGGCTGCCGTGTCGCTCATCCGACGACGGCAGCCGCAGCTCCGGTCAGATGAGCTGGACTTTCTTGGCTTTGGCCGCAGCCGCCGGCTGCATGCCGACCGCCTGGGCGCGATGCCGGGCGGAGAGCGTGTGCAGGAAGCGGGTGGCCATGGGGCGCGAGTGTAGCGACCCTGGGCCCGCCCGCGCCCGCCCGGGGCCAGCCACAGCGGCCGGGGACATCGGGCGCGGCAGAATGGGCGGATGACTGCCCCATCGCGTGTTCGCATCCAGACCGAGGACTTCGACCTGACCACCGAGGTGGCCCTGCTGCGTGCGGGCAATGCCGGCGTCGGCGCCGTGTGCGCCTTCATCGGCACCGTGCGCGACCACAGCGAGGGCGCCACTGTGGCGGCCATGGAGCTGGAGCACTATCCCGGCATGACCGAATCGTCCATCGAGGCCATGATCGACGAGGCGCATCGGCGCTTCGACATCCTCGGCGCACGGGTGGTGCACCGGGTCGGCCCGCTGCAGCCGACGGACCAGATCATGATGGTGGCGGTGGTCTCGGCCCACCGGGGCCAGAGCTTCGAGGCCTGCGAGTTCCTGATGGACTACCTCAAGACCCAGGCGCCGTTCTGGAAGAAGGAGTCGACGCCCGATGGTGCCCGCTGGGTCGACGCACGGGTGAGCGACGACCGGGCGTTGGCGCGGTGGGGGCTGGACCTGCCGAACGCCTGAGCGCCACGCGGGCGTCGGTCGTGCAACGGACCGGCCCGGCTCGCCTGTCCGCGTCCACGCCTCTCAGGAGCCGTCCTGCAGCCGCCGCCAGGAGATGCGGCGGGTGCCGGCCGCGGTGGTGGAGGTGGGCACCGTCGTGATCTTCACCGCGCCGGTCGAGTCCTTGGTGGTGGCCACGATCCGGCCCGACGGCGTGATCGAGAGCGTCGCCGCGCTCGACACGCCGGCGCTCGACAGCAGCGCCCCCACGTTGGTGGTCCCCGTCACCGCCAGGCCGGTGGCGAAGTTCACGTAGTTGATGAAGCTCGAGCCGCCCGTGGTGCAGGCGCCTGCATTGCTGGGCGTGTTCGACACGTAGACCAGCGTGCCCGCGTACAGGATCGGATCCACATCCACCCGCTCGCCGGAGCGCGGCAGGTCGGCATACCAGCCGTTCATCGTGCGGAAGTCCATCGTCGTGTTCGCCAGGCTGCTGGCCGTGCGCGTGCCGGCGTTGTCGGTCAGCGTGATCGGCATGAAGCAGTTGGTGGTGGCACCCGTGGTGCAGGCGTTGGTGCGCGGCGTGTTGAACAGGGCGCTGGTGCTCGTGGTCAGCGGGTCCTTGATGGCGTACATGGTCTGCGCCTGCGTGGTGGTGACGTCGGTCACGCCCAGGTAGGCGCCAGTGCCGACGAAGACCACGTGCTGCCCGGCCGCCAGGCCCAGTTCGGGCGTGGTCGTGACGGGTTGGCGGGTGTTGGCGGCATCGGTCAGCACGGCCAGAAGCTGCACGGGCGCGGTGCCGCCGCTGGCGGTCACGCTCCGCAGGTCGAAGCGCCAGAGATTGCCGTAGAGGTCGCCGCCGTAGACCTGCGTGGCGGTGTTGTCGACGGTGCTGTCCGTCCAGGCGCTGATCTGCGACAGGCCGCTGGGACAGGGCGCTGCCGAGCAGCCGGTGACCGTGCCGGTGCCGCTGGTGCCCAGGCCGTTGCCGATCTTCTTGATGAGCGCGCCGGTCACGGCGTTGAGCACCCAGATCGTGCCCTGGCCACTGCCGGGCGACAGGTTGTTGTAGCCCGAGCTGACGATGGCGACCCAGGTGCCGTCCGACAGCTTGGTCACCACCGGTGCACCGTAGGTGAAGCCCACGTCGTCGTCGCGGCGGCTGGTGGGCAGCACGCTGCTGCTGCCGAATTCCCACAGCACCGTGGGCGAGGCCGGGTTGGTCACGTCCAGCGCCCAGTACGCACGGCCGCCGCCGCCCAGGCCACCCACCAGGATCGTGCGCCAGCTGCCGCTGGCGTACACGTCCGCCTGCGTGATCTGGCCATCGACGAAATAGCTGTGGTTGGCGGCGTAGTTCTTGTCGGCGAGCTTGTACAGGTTGGGCAGCAGCACGGAAGGGATGTAGGCCCAGGCCTCGGCGCCGGTGCCGGCATTGATGGCGTGCAGCATGCCGTCGTTGGCACCCACGTAGACCATGCCGGTGCGCGAGGCCTGGCTGGACTTGTAGGCGGCGTAGCCGGTGTCGGCATAGTTGCGGATCGGCGCCTGCACGTACACCGGCGCCGAGTTGACGATGTCGCCCAGCACATGCGTGCGCGAGCGGTAGTAGCGGGTGCGCGGCGTGCCCTCGTTGCTGCGGTCGCCGCGCAGGTAGTTGACGAGGTTGAGGCCGCCGGCGCCGGTGGTCGTGCCGGCCTGCGTGCTGTCCACCCGCTGGTCCGCCGGCAGGCAGCTGGTGCCGGCGGTGCACAGCTGCGACATCGACGAGATGGACGCGATCTGGAAGTAGCCCTGCATGGTGGTCGTGAGCGAACTCCAGTCGAAGCTCACGCGCGCGCTGTTGGCCGCGTCGTAGGTGAAGATGGTGCGGGCGGTGTAGGCCGTGTTGTCCAGCAGCGGCGCCGTGGTGAGGGCGCCGGAGTTGCTCGCGCAGTCGCTGCCCGCGCCCGAGAGCGACCAATCGGGTGTGGTGCCGGTTGCGCCCGTCGTGGCGTCCACGGGGTAGCGGGCCAGGTCGCCGAACCACTTGCCGGAGCAGAAGGTCGCCGAGTAGGTGTAGCTGCTGGTGCTGGTGCTCAGCACCTGGGCGCTCTGCGCCACGGCCGCCGAGCTGGCGGTGGTGGCGTCCACCGTGTTCAGGAAGTTGCTCAGTCCGGCCTTGATGTCGGCGGCGTTGGCGGCGCTGTAGTAGGTGCCGCGGCCGTTGACGGCGGCGTGCCAGAGGTCGTCGATGGCCGTCTGCGTGTCGCCCACCGGCGCGGGCCAGGTGCAGCGGCCCGAGCTTTGCCAGATGCAGGTGCCGGCGGTCTGGGTGCTGCTGCTCGTGAGCGTGCCGTTGGCCACGGCGAAGTAATCGCCGCTGGTGGCGTTGGCGTAGTCCGGGTCGTAGAGCATGAAGCCCGAGGCCCCCAGCCCGATGGTGGACGTAACCATGTTCTGCAACTTGTTGGAATAGGCGTTGCTCGAGACGTCGGTGCCGGCGCTGTTGGTGGTGTTGCCGAAGGCCGAGGCGCGCAGGTCGGTGACGTAGTAGTACTCGGCCACGTCGGCCAGCGTGTCGGCGATGGCATTGCCGTCGAGGAAGGGGCGCGACTCGGCGCCGTCCCGGTCGCCGATGGCGCCGCCGGTGACGGTCACCCCCAACTGGCCGGTGGCGGTCGAGGCGTTCCAGTAGCCGTCGGTGGACAGCAGCGTGTAGTTGCGCTGGCAGGCGTACTGCATCGGGTCGGTGGTGGTCACGCCGTTGATGCTGCTCACCTTGGCCGCGTAGTACTGCCCGGCCTGCGACAGCGCGAAGCGCAGCGGCGTGCCGCCGCCGGGCAGGGCGGTGGTCAGGCGGCTGTACCACAGCTGCTTCTGCCCGCCGCTGCCCGCGTTGTTGTCCGCCACGTTCAGGAAGTTGGTGGTGCCGCTGCTGTTGTTGATGCTCATGTACCCCAGGCGGTAGTTGGCCGTCAGGGTGTTGAAGGCGATGCTGGTAGCGCTCTTCATGGCCTGCATCCGCGTGCGGTAGTACGCCCACCAGTTGGCGAAGTTGGTCATCTCCTCCGCGTAGGTGCAGGTGGTGGTGTTGGTGGTGCAGTCGGTGCGGGTGCTGGCGCGGGTCGTGGTGCCGGGGTAGGTGTAGGTGGCCGTGCTGGACGTGATCGTCGTCAGCAGGTTGCTGCCGGGCGTGCCGCCGCTGAAGGCGGTGGGCGTGACCGAGAAGGCCCCGGCGCGCGTGACCACCGGCGTGGCCGTCGTGCTGCCGTCCGGCGCCGTGACGGTCACCGTGCTGCCGCTGGCGCTCGCGCTGTAGCCGGCGGTCTGGCAGTTGCCGGTCGCGGCGGCCGTGCAGTTGTTGATGTTGCTGGCGATGCGGGAGGCCACGGTCGAGGTGCTGGTGCTGCCCGAGGTGGTGCCCGACAGGATCTCCAGGCCGTTGACCTTGATGCTGCTGACGGTGGTGTTGGTGAACAGTGTGAAGCCCGAGACGGAGATCGTGGCCGTGGCCGGCATGCCCGCAGGCCGCTCGAAGGTGTAGGTGGCCGGCGCACTGCTGCTGTCGATGCGCGAGGCCTGGCAGTTGCTCAGCGACGCCGAGGTGCACCAGCGCAGGTAGGCCGGAAAGGGGTAGGTCGTCGAGGGCGCGCTCTGCGTGTTGCAGGTGCGCAGGTTGGCAGCGGTGCAGTACTCGCCGGGCACGAAGGTGTAGTAGTAGGCCTGGCTGGTGAGGTTCTGCGTGCTGCCCGAATTGGAGTTGGTGAAGAGGTTGTTGGTGCCGGTGTTCGGGATGTTGCTCGTCGACATGGCACCGAAGCCGTCGTAGGGAACCCGCGTCCAGGTCGACGTATTGGCCGCCGTCATGCTGGGATAGCTGCTGCCGTCGTAGTAAAGCGGTGGCGAGTAGGTGATGGCCGGGTCGTAGTACACGCCGTTGAAGCGGCTGTTGCGCACCAGCGAATCGTTGTTCCGGTAGTCGCTGTCGCCCGCCCAGTCGGGCATGAAGTCCCACACCATGCTCCCGGAGTTGTCGAGCACGTACAGGATGTTGGGCTTGACCAGCGTGGCGCTCGATGTCTCCAGCGGGGCGGTGGCCAGGTCGGTCACCGCGCCGAGCGCCGGCGCCACCAGGCCGAGCGCCAGCAGGCCCAGTTGCACCCGCCAGCTGCGGGAGCGCGCGACGTGACGGCGAAGGGATGCATTCATAGCGCCACCATGGCTTGGATGAAGGAGACGGTGTTGCGCGGCCCCGCCACGCGCACGGTGATGCGGTAGTACACCTGGGCGTTGGTCGGAGGCGCCAGGCTGCCCGCCTTGCGGCTGCTGGAGGTGTCCAGCGCCAGCGGCGACGCGCTGCAGCCGTTGGTGCTGGAGGCATCGCCGGCCGTGCTGCACATGCGCTGGATCAGGTAGGCGGGGGTGTTGCCCGCACTGTCCTGCGCGGGGCTCAGCGTGACGGCGGTGTAGCCGGCCGCGACGAGGGTGTTCCAGACGGTGGTCCAGGTCTGGCCGCTGGCCGGGTCGGTGCGCACCGCCGCATAGCCGGCGGCCTTCTGGTCGCAGGCGAGCACGGTGGTGCCGGTGCTGCAGGTGCCCAGGCCCGACACGCTGGCCTTGCCGGTGCTGTTCTCCAGCCATGCGATGGCCGCCTCGACGGCGCGGTCGGCCGACGTCGCCGCCGCCTGTTCGAAGGCCAGGTTGCCCGCGATGGTGGCCGAGGTCGAGACGGTGCGCATCAGGCCCAGGGCCGCCAGCGTCATGATGACCAGCGCCACCAGCGCGATCACCATGATGAAGCCGCGCTGGCCGCGGCGTGGCCGGCGCGTGCTCAGCATTTGACGTTGCCCCCCTGGTAGCTCTGCTGGTTGCCGTTCCAGATGATGTTGCGCAGCGGGATGCTCACCTCGATGGTCTTGTAGCGGTAGTGCTGCCATTCGCTGTTGCCGCTCAGGTCGATGGGGGCGGCCGTGGGCGTGACGGTGGTGAGGGCGGTGGTGGTGCTGGTGTTGGCCGTGGAACCCGACCAGGTCGGCGCTGCCGTGGTGACGAGCGCCTTGTCGTACTGCTGGCTGCGCGCCACCAGCGCCAGGCGCAGCCCGATCACGCGCAGCCAGCCGCAGTACAGCGGCACGGTGCCGCCGCTCGCCGGCGTCGTCTGGTCGAAGGTGTCGACCACGCCGTCCATGGCCGAGGCGGCCAGGCCGCTCGTGTCGCGCCCGTACTGCGCACGCAGGCTCACTACGTTGCTGGTGACCGGCACCCACACGGCGCTGTTCGACACGTTGCTGCTGCTGCCGCAGTTGTTGACCAGGTAGTCGCACATGGTCAGGTTGCCGTTGCGCACGGCAAAGGCATGGATGCTCGGCTGCGCGCCCAGGTTGTAGGCGCCGCTGTTCAGCGGCAGGCTGGCGGTGGCCGAGGTCAGCGTCAGGGCTGAGCCGGAGATCGCCGTCACCCGGCCCAGGCGCAGGGCGCAGGCCGAGCTGCTGTCGCGCGTGGTGCCGGCCGCCACCACCCAGTCACCGACGGCGAAGCTGGCCGGCGTGCTGACCGTGAGGCTGGTCGATGTGCTCACGGCCAGGGTCGCGTCGCCCTCGGACGGGCTGCCGGAGGCGCCGCCGATGACCAGCAGCGTGTCGGTGTTCGCGTCGCCCGCCGGCACCAGCGAGGTGGCGGGATTGACCGTCACGGGCGCCAGCGCGCCCAGCGTCACGGCCGCGCCATCGCCGGTCGTGGTGTAGCCCAGCGAGCAGCCCAGCAGCGTGTAGGCGCTCAGGCCCAGGCCGGCCTGTGTCAGCTCACGGCTGAGCAGGTGCGAGGCGAGGGCGCCGTTGATCTGCGCGTCGCCGCTGCTGCCGGCCAGCCGCTGCTGCGTGCTGGCGGAGGACAGCAACTGCAGGATCACCAGCACGGCGAACATGCCGATCAGGATGCCCACCATGATCTCGACCAGGCTGAAGCCGCGCTGGCGGCTGCGGCGCCCGGCGCTGGGGGCGGGGACGGTAGGACGCGTGGCGGTCATGGCTTCATCTGCGCCAGGGCGACGTACTGGTGGGCGGTGGCGTCGCCGGGCCCCTTCCAGAAGATGGTGATGGTGGCCAGGCTGGTACTGACGGGCGACGTGCCGCCACCGCTCACGGTGCTGAAGGTGACGGTGGGGGCCAGCGTGCTGCTGTCCGCCCCGGGCAGGCCCGAGTTGGTGACCGCGGCGCGCCAGCTGGCATAGCCGGCGCCGTTGCCGCTGCTGCCGTAGTTGCCCTGCAGCGTGGCGGCGGTGCGGTCGCTCATCCACATGCGGCCGATCAGGTCGTTGGCCAGCATGGCCGCGGTGGTGCGGTACTCGGCACCCGAGGCTTGGCGCACGGCCGTGGCATAGAGGCCGGCGATGCCCAGCATGCCGATGGCGAAGATGGCCAGCGCGACCAGCACTTCGATGATGGTGGCGCCCTGCTGCGGCCGAGCGCAGCGGGCGCGGGTGTGCACCTGGGTCAGCATTTCATGGGGTCGTTGGTGGTGGTGCGGGTCAGGTCGCACAGGCGCGCGTCGCCGCTGACGCTCACGGCGATGCGCAGGCAGCGCACGTTGCCGCCCTGGGCGATGCAGCTGCCGCCGCTGCTGCCCAGGTCGACCGTGAACTGCGCCGGCGTCGCGACGGTAGGGTTGGTGGTGCCCGTCATGCGGCCCAGCGGATCGAAGGCGATCACGCCGCTGCCGCTGGCGGTCAGGGTGATGTCGCTGGTCGCATTGCTCACCACCGGACTCTTCTGGATCAGGAAGGGCGAGACGGTCGTGCTGATGGCGCCGGCGCAACCCGAGGCCGGCGACACGGAGGCGCCGGCGTTGCTCACCCAGAAGGGCCCGCTGGTGCTCAGCGCGCAGCCGTTGTCCAGGGTGGTCACGAGCTGGAAGCGCACGTTGGCATTGCGGCGGATGGCCTCGGCGCGCGCCTGCTGCAGCCCGGCGCGCAGCGACTCGGCCGTGGTGCGCACCCGGGCGTTGCGCATCCAGTCGCCGAAGGCGGGCACCGCGAGCGCCAGCAGGATGGCCAGCAGGGCCACGCCCACCATCAGCTCGATCAGGCTCATGCCCCCCGCGCCCCGCCGACGCCCCCGCTGCATCAGCAGATCCCGCCCTTGTTGGTGACCCAGCAGTTGTTGGGCGTGGCGGCCGTCCAGCCGGAGACGCCGGTGATGGTGCTCGTCTTGTTGCCGTCCTGGTCGACGGTGTAGGTGAAGCCAGCCATGCTGCCGGAGCCCGTGGCGGTGAGGGTGTAGGTGGTGGTCGAGCCGTTCGTGTTGGCCGCGCCCGGCGTGCAGCTCAGGCCGAAGTACTTCAGCGTGACCGCCGCCTGCATCGCGCCGCAGACGGTGGCGGAACCGGGCGCGGAGTAGGTCTTGGCGTCCTGGAACCATTGCTCCATGCGCCCCTGGTAGGCGGCGAGGTTCGAGGTCGCCTCGGGGATGCGCCCGCGGCGGACGTAGTCCGAGTAGGCGGGCAGGGCGATCGCCGCCAGGATGCCGACGATGGCCACGACGATCATCACCTCGATGAGGGTGAAGCCCGCCGACGCGGGGCGCCGTGGGCGGCCGGAGGAGGGGAGGGGGCAGTGCGAGGAGGTCACGTCAAGATTCTTCATATTGCAAACAAATGCAATATTCCTCGAACTTAACGTGGAGCCGGGCGGGTGTTAACGCTTTCGGTTGACGTTTATTAACATTTCCGACGAGCGGTTTTCAAGGCGCGACGAGTGGCACGGGCTGCGCTCGGCTTTGGCAGACGGGCGGGACACGTCCCCCGTGCATCGGTGGGCGTGCCCGGCAGCCCGCGGCCGTCCCGTCCGAGGGCGGACATGAAAAAGCCCCGGGACCGGAAGCCGCGGGACAAGTGGGACGTCGGCCGCGCCAGGGCGGCCCACCGGCTCACTGGGGCTGGAAGCCGCTGTCCTTGATGATGCGTTCCCAGGTCTGGGTGTAGCTGCGCACGCGCCCGGCGAATTGGCCCTGCGGCTCGTAGTTCACATGCAGGCCCATGTCGACCAGCTTCTTCTTGGTCTCGGGCTGCGCCAGCACTTTCTGCAGCGCCGCGCTGAACTTGTCGATGACCGGCTGGGGCGTGCCCACGGGAGCGAAGACGCCATACCAGGGATAGTCGTCGAGGTTCTCGAAGCCCAGTTCTGTGAAGGTCGGCACCTGCGGCAGCAGCGGATCGCGCTTGGCGCCGATGGCGGCCACCACGCGGACCTTGCCGGTGCGCTGCAGTTCCATCAGGTCGGGCACGCCCGCGATGCCGGCGGCGATCTGGTTGCCCATCATGTCGGCCAGCAGGGGCGCGCCGCCGCGGTAGGGTGCGGCCTGCACGTCGATGCCGTACTTCTTGCCGATCAGCTGCGTCAGGAAGACTGGGATCGAACCCGGCGCGGGCACGCCGATGGAGTCCTTGCCGTCCTTCTTGGTCTTCACCCACTGGACGTATTCCTGGATCGTCTTGGCGGGCGTGCCGCCCGAGACGGCCAGCACGTTGGAGAAGGTGGCGATGCCGGCCACGGGCGTGAAGTCGGCCGCGGGGTTGAAGCCGGGGTTCTTGGTCACGGCCGGCAGGATCGAGATCGTGTGGTCGTGCGACACGAAGAAGACATGGCCGTCGGCCGGCGCGGTCTTCAGGTACTGCGCGGCGATCTGTCCGCCCGCGCCGGCGCGGTTCTCCACCACCACGGGAGCGCCCAGCTCGTCCTTGAGCTTGTCGGCGATGGTGCGGGCCAGCGCGTCGGTGCCGGCACCGGCCGGGAAACCGACCAGCAGGCGGATCGGACCGGTCGACTGGGCCTGGGCCAGACCGGCGGCGACCAGCAGCGCGCCCAGTGCGAAGGTGCGGCGCATCAGGCCCGGACGAAAGACAGAAGGCAGGGACATGGGGCAGAACTCCGAGGAAAAAAGCGAGCGTACCCGCAACAGGGGCAGGGGACCGACTCGTTTGTTGAAGGAATGATCCATGGTTTCACCAATGGATCATGTGAGAGGTTTGAGCCAACGCAAGAGATGTGCCCGCGCTGGTCTTGAATCGTCCGCGGCCAGCCCAATCTCCCCGTCAACCCGGAGGTTTTTCACCACCATGCGCCAAGACAAACTCACCACCAAGTTCCAGGAAGCCCTGGTCGACGCCCAATCGCTCGCCCTGGGCAATGACAACGCCTACATCGAACCCGCCCACCTGCTGCTGGCCATGCTGCGCCAGAGCGACGGCCCGCGCCCGCTGCTGGAGCGCGCCGGCGTCAACGTGCCGGGCCTGAGCCAGGCGGCCGCGCAGGCCGTCAAGAACCTGCCGCAGGTGCAGGGCGGCGACGGCGTGCAGGTCGGCCCCGAACTCGGCCGCCTGCTTCAGGCCACCGAGAAGGAATCCATCAAGCGCGGCGACCAGTTCATCGCCAGCGAGCTCTACCTGCTGGCCGTGGCCGATGCCAAGGGCAGCGTGGGCGACATCGCCCGCCAGAACGGCCTGACGCGCAAGTCGCTCGAAGCGGCCATCGACGCCGTGCGCGGCGGGCAGTCGGTCAACAGCGCCGACGCCGAGGGCCAGCGCGAGGCCCTCAAGAAGTACACGCTGGACCTCACCGAGCGCGCCCGCATCGGCAAGCTCGACCCGGTGATCGGCCGCGACGAGGAGATCCGCCGCGCCATCCAGGTGCTGCAGCGCCGCAGCAAGAACAACCCCGTGCTGATCGGCGAGCCCGGCGTGGGCAAGACCGCCATCGTCGAAGGCCTGGCCCAGCGCATCGTGGCCGGCGAGGTGCCGGACTCGCTCAAGGGCAAGCGCGTGCTCTCGCTCGACCTGGCGGCGCTGCTGGCCGGCGCCAAGTTCCGCGGCGAGTTCGAAGAGCGGCTCAAGAACGTGCTCAACGAGCTGGCCAAGGAAGAAGGCCAGGTTATCGTCTTCATCGACGAGATCCACACCATGGTCGGTGCCGGCAAGGCCGAGGGCGCCATGGACGCGGGCAACATGCTCAAGCCCGCCCTGGCGCGCGGCGAGCTGCACTGCATCGGTGCCACCACGCTCGACGAATACCGCAAGTACATCGAGAAGGACGCCGCCCTGGAGCGTCGCTTCCAGAAGATCCTGGTGGGCGAGCCCAGCGTGGAGGACACCATCGCCATCCTGCGCGGCCTGCAGGAGAAGTACGAGGTGCACCATGGCGTGGAGATCACCGACGCGGCCATCGTCGCGGCGGCCGAGCTGTCCAACCGCTACATCACCGACCGCTTCCTGCCCGACAAGGCCATCGACCTGATCGACGAGGCCGCGGCCAAGATCAAGATCGAGATCGACTCCAAGCCCGAGCAGATGGACCGGCTGGACCGGCGCCTGATCCAGCTCAAGATCGAGCGCGAGGCCATGAAGAAGGAGACCGACGAGGCCTCCATGCGCCGGCTCGAACTGCTCGACCAGGAAGTGGCCAAGGTGCAGAAGGAGTACTCCGATCTCGAGGAGATCTGGAAGTCCGAGAAGGCCGCGGCCCAGGGCTCGGCCCAGATCAAGGAAGAGATCGACAAGCTGCGCTTCCAGATCGAGGAATCGACCCGCAAGGGCGACTTCAACAAGGTCGCCGAGATCCAGTACGGCCGCCTGCCCGAGCTGGAGAAGCGCCTGAAGGAAGCGCAGGCCAAGGAGGCCGGCGCCGACGGCAAGGGCAGTGGCAACCGCCTGCTGCGCACCGAAGTGGGCGCGGAAGAGATCGCCGAAGTGGTGTCGCGCTCGACCGGCATCCCGGTGTCCAAGATGATGCAAGGCGAACGCGAGAAGCTGCTGCGCATGGAAGACAAGCTGCACGAGCGCGTGGTGGGCCAGGACGAGGCCATCACCGCCGTGGCCAACGCCATCCGGCGCTCGCGCTCGGGTCTTTCGGACCCCAACCGGCCGACCGGCTCCTTCCTCTTCCTGGGCCCCACGGGCGTGGGCAAGACCGAGCTGTGCAAGGCGCTGGCGGGCTTCCTCTTCGACAGCGAGGACCACCTGATCCGCATCGACATGAGCGAGTTCATGGAGAAGCATTCGGTGAGCCGGCTGATCGGCGCGCCCCCCGGCTACGTGGGCTACGACGAAGGCGGCTACCTTACCGAGGCCGTGCGCCGCAAGCCCTACAGCGTGGTGCTGCTGGACGAGATGGAGAAGGCCCATCCGGACGTGTTCAACATCCTGCTGCAGGTGCTGGACGACGGCCGCCTGACCGACGGCCAGGGCCGCACCGTGGACTTCAAGAACACGGTGATCGTGATGACCAGCAACATCGGCTCGCCCATCATCCAGGCGATGGCAGGACGCGACCAGCAGGAGGTGAAGGACGCGGTGTGGGACGAACTGCGCAACCACTTCCGCCCCGAGTTCCTGAACCGGATCGACGAGACGGTGGTGTTCCACGGCCTGGACGCGAAGAACATCGAGGCCATCGCCGCCATCCAGTTGCAGGTGCTCAAGGCGCGCCTGGCCAAGCTGGAGATCGGCCTGGACGTGGCGCCGGCCGCGCTGGCCGAGGTGGCCAAGGTGGGCTTCGACCCGGTGTTCGGTGCGCGGCCGCTCAAGCGGGCGATCCAGCAGCGCATCGAGAACCCGCTGTCGAAGCTGCTGCTGGAAGGCCGCTTCGGCCCAAAGGACGAGGTGCGCGTCACCGTGGACCCGATCCGCGAGCCGGGCGCCTTCCACTTCGCCAAAGCGGGCGAGAGCGCCGAGGCGGCTGCCTGAATGCCGGGCGTGTCGTGAGGCAGGGGGCCTGCGTCCATCCAGGGCGCAGGCCTTCTTGCTTTTGCGAACTGCGCGCACGCCGGGCGCCGGCCGCTTCTTTTCAATTCGTATCGATGCGGAACCCCTGGGTGCCGCCTTCGCCTAAGCTCTCATGATGAACTTCCTGATCCGAATCGTCCTCGTCCTCATCGGCCTCGTGTTTGCGGCGAGCCTCGCCGTGGCAGCGCTGCTGCTGGCGGCCGTGCTGATGGTTCGGAGCCTGTGGGCGCGGCTGACGGGTAAACCGGTGTCGCCTCTGGGTGCGGCGGTGTTCGGCAGCCGCTTCGATCCGCGCGCCGGCTTCGAGCGCTTCCGCGCCGCGGCCGAGGCCCGCAAGCCCGAGCGCACCGCGGCCGACGAGATGGCCGCGCGGGCCCGCGGCGAGCTGGTGCCTGCCGGCCGTCGCGGCTTCAACGCCGACGTGAGCGACGTCAGCGCCCGTCCGGTCGGCCGCGACGACTGAGCATTCTTGCGGGCGTGCGGCCCGCCGCCGGGGCGTGCTAGAAACGCCCGCATGACCTCCGCGCTTCCTCCCATTACCGAACTGCGCCGGCGCATCGCTGGCGGCGCCCTGACGCACACGTCGCTGGTCGAGCAGGTGCTCGAAGGCGCCTCGGCGCCGGCCGCCGGCCACGTCTTCACCCGCCTCTATCCCGACGCCGCGCGGGCGGCCGCGCACCATGCCGATGCCATGCAGGCCGCCGGCGTGCCGATGCCCCCGCTGGCCGGGCTGCCGGTGTCGATCAAGGACCTGTACGACGTGGCCGGCGAGGTCACGCTGGCCGGCTCGGTGGCCTGCAAGGGCGAGCCGCCAGCCACCCGCGATGCAGCGGCAGTGGCCAGGCTGCGGCTTCAGGGCGCCGCCATCGTCGGTAAGACCAACATGACCGAGTTCGCCTTCTCCGGCGTGGGCATCAATCCGCACTACGGCACGCCGCGCAATCCGGCCGATGCGCAGGTGGCGCGCATTCCCGGCGGCTCCTCCAGCGGCGCGGCGGTGTCGGTGGCGCTCGGGCTGTCGGTGGGCGCGCTGGGCTCGGACACTGGCGGTTCGATCCGCATCCCGGCCGCGTTGTGTGGGCTGGTGGGCTTCAAGAGCACGCAGTCGCGCACGCCGCGCGACGGGGCCTTCGAGCTGGCCCGCTCGCTGGACACCGTCTGCGCCATGGCGCGCACGGTCGAGGACTGCCTGACCCTGGACGCCGCCCTCGCCGACACGCCGCTCGTCGTGCATCGGCGCGACAGCGTGGCAGGGCTGCGCTTCGCCGTGCCTGCGTCGCTCATGTTCGATGGCGTCGAGCCCGCGGTGGCACGCGCCTTCGACCAGGCGCTGTCGCGCCTGTCGGCTGCAGGCGCGCTTGTGACGGAATTGCCGCTGAATGAATTGACCGAGATCTCCCGCATCAACGCGCCCGGGGGCTTCTCGCCGGTGGAGGCCGCGGCGGTGCACCGCCGCCGCATCGGCGCCCGGCGTGCCGAGTACGACCCCCGCGTGGCGGCCCGCATCGACCTGGGCATGTCGGTGGGCGCGGCCGACTACATCGCCATGCAGGACGCGCGCCGCGACTGGATCGTGCGCATGGAGGCGGCCGTGCAGGGCTTCGACGCACTGGTCTGCCCGACCGTGCCGATCACCGCGCCGGCCATCGACGAACTGCTGGCCAGCGACGAGGCCTTCTTCAAGGCGAATGGCCTGCTGCTGCGCAACACCTTCGCCATCAACTTCCTCGACGGCTGCGCCTTCAGCCTGCCCTGCCAGGCGCCGGGCGAATTGCCGGTGGGGCTGATGCTGGCCTCGGTGCGGGGTGACGATGCGCGGCTGGCAGCGGCCGCGCTGGCCGTCGAGGCCGTGCTGGCTCAGTCCTGAGCCCGACCGGCGATCACTTCAGCCACTTGTCCGCGGCTTGCCGCAGCGCTCCGCGCGTCTCCATCTGGTCCCAGACGAAGTTCATCACGCGCAGGTAGTCGGCATCATCGGCCGGCAGCATGAAGCCCAGCTTGCTCGGTGGCGTCAACGGCGCGTCGATGAAGGCCGCGTGCAGGCGCGGATCGGCCTTGGCGTAGACCAGCGCTTCGTAGGTCTCGGTGATCATGACGTCGCCCTTGCCCTCGGCGATCAGCGCGGGGATCTCGGCGTTCTTCTCGTGCGTGCTCACCTGCGCCGCCTTGAGGTTCTCCAGGACGAAGGCCTCGTTGGTGCCGCCGGGGTTCTTGATGACGCGCACGCCGGGCTGGTTGAGCGATTCGAGCGTGGTGAACCTGGCCTTGTCGGCCGCGCGCACCAGTGCCACCTTGCCGAAGGGCGCGTAGCCTGGGAGCATCGCCACCACGCGCATGCGGGTCACGTTGCGGGTGATGCCGCCCACGGCCAGGTCGTACTTGTCGGCCTGCATGTCCTTGAGCAGGTTGGGCCAGGTGGTGGGCACCCATTCGATGCGAACGCCCAGTTCCTTCGCCATGCGCTCGACCAGGTCGATGTCGTGGCCCGAATAGCCGCTGTCGGTCTTGATGGCGAAGGGCCGGTAGTCGCCCGGCGTGCCGACACGCAGCACCTTGGTGTCCAGCACGCGGTCCAGGCGCGGGCCGGCGTGGGCGGTCGAGATCAGGGTGAGGCCGGCCACCAGGGCGGTGGCCGCGAAGGAGAAGAAACGACGGGTGAGCATGGGCGGTGGCTCTTTGGGAAGTGGAAGTGCGCGCATTGTGCGGCGCTCCCGCCGCGCGCCGCAGGAGCCCGTCCCTAGAATCCGGCGGCCCGCGCGTGCATCGCCGGCAGCGGGCGTCCTTCATCGGAGACAAACGAGCATGAGCGACGACACCTACCCCCTGCTGCTCTCGCGCGAAGGCGCGGTGGCCATCCTCCGCTTCAACCGGCCCCAGGCGCTCAATGCCATTGACGTGCCCATGGCCCAGGCCTTCCTGGCGGCCGTGCGGGGGTTGGCCGCCGATCCGGGCGTGCGGGCCCTGCTGTTGTGCGGCGAGGGCAATGGCTTCATGGCGGGCGGCGACCTGGCGGTGCTGTCGGCCGATCCGCAGGGCGGCGCCGCCGCGTTGATCGGGCCGCTGCACGAGGCCCTGCAACTGCTCGCCACGCTCGACCTGCCCGTCATCGCCCAGGTGCATGGGGTGGCGGCCGGTGCGGGCCTCAGCCTGATGCTGCAGGCCGACTTCGTGCTCGCCGCCAAGGGCACCCGTTTCAACCTGGCCTACGTCAACATCGGCGCCAGCTGCGACGTCGGCGCGTCGTGGGCACTGCCCCGCTGGGTGGGCCTGCGCCGTGCGCTGGAGATCGCCCTGCTGGGCGACATGCTGGATGCCGACGCAGCCGAGCGCATGGGCCTGATCAACCGCGTGGTCGAGGCCGACGCGCTGCCGGCCGAGGCCATGGCGCTGGCGCAGCGGCTGGCCGCCGGCCCCACCCGGGCGCTGGGCCAGCTGCGGCGTCTCCTGCGCGGCAGCACGGAACGCGATCTTCCGGCACAGTTGGCGGCCGAGGAGGCCGCCTTCCAGGCCTGTGCCGCCACGGCCGATTTCCGCGAGGGCGTCGACGCCTTCTTCGCGCGGCGCAAGCCCGCCTTCCAGGGCCGCTGATCGCGGCACCGCTCCCTTTTCACGACGAGGACCCCACCATGACCCCACGCGACATCTACGTCGTCGGCACCGCCCGCACGGCCATCGGCACCTTCGGCGGTGCGCTCAGGGACGTGCCCAACACCCAGCTCGCCACCACCGCCGTGAAGGCCGCTCTCACGCGCAGCGGCGTGGCGCCCGACGCCATCGGTCATGTGGTGATGGGCAACGTGATTCCCACCGACACCAAGGATGCGTACCTCAGCCGCGTGGCCGCCATCGATGCCGGCTGCCCCATCGAGACGCCGGCCTTCAACGTCAACCGGCTGTGCGGCTCGGGCCTGCAGGCCATCATCTCGGCGGCGCAGGCCATCGCGCTGGGCGACTGCGACATCGCCATCGGCGCCGGCTCCGAGTCGATGAGCCGCGGCCCCTACTTCGACACCGCCGCCCGCTACGGCGCCCGCATGGGCGACGTGCAGCTGGTGGACTACATGCTGGGCATCCTGCACGACCCCTGGCAGAAGATCCACATGGGCATCACGGCCGAGAACGTGGCCGAGCGCCACGGCATCACGCGCGAGCAGCAGGACGCGCTGGCCGCCGAGAGCCATCGGCGCGCGGCCGCGGCAATCGCTGCCGGTCGGTTCAAGGACCAGATCGTCCCGGTCGAGATCAAGACCCGCAAGGGCGTGGTGGTCTTCGACACCGACGAGCATGTCAAGGCGTCCACCACCGTCGAGGTGCTGGCCGGCATGAAGCCCGCCTTCAAGAAGGAGGGCGGCACGGTCACGGCCGGCAACGCCTCGGGCATCAACGACGGGGCCGGCGCGGTGGTGCTGGCCGAGGGCGAGCGCGTCAAGGCGCTGGGGCTCAAGCCGCTGGCGCGCCTGGTGGGTTATGCCCATGCAGGCGTGGAGCCGGCCTACATGGGCATCGGCCCGGTGCCGGCCACGCGCAAGGTGCTGGCACGCACCGGCCTGAAGGTGAGTGACCTGGACGTCATCGAGTCCAACGAGGCCTTCGCCGCCCAGGCCTGCGCCGTGATGAAGGAGCTGGACTTCGATCCGGCCAAGGTCAACCCCAACGGCTCGGGCATTTCGCTGGGTCATCCGGTGGGCGCGACGGGGGCCATCATCACCGTCAAGGCACTGGCCGAGCTGCACCGGGTGCAGGGCCGCTATGCGCTGGTGACCATGTGCATCGGCGGTGGCCAGGGCATCGCCGCGATCTTCGAGCGCGTGTGAGAGACGCCCGCGTGGCCGCTTCCAAGGGCATCTGCATACAGGGCGCGCTCATGGCGTCCAGGCACAGCAGGCGAGGGCCGGTGCGATGCCGGGACTGATCACCAGCCCGGCGGCCGAGCGCAACAAGGGCCCCATCCTGGCCGAACTGCTGCGCCTGCTGCCGGTGCGCGGCCATCTGCTGGAAGTGGCCGCCGGCACGGGCCAGCATGCGGCGCACTTTGCTGCGGCCCTGCCGGAATGGACCTGGTTGCCCACCGAGCCCGACGCCACCATGCTCCCCGCCATCGCGGCGCGCTCGGCAGATCTGCCGCAGGTCGCGGCGCCGGTGGCGCTGGATGTGCGTGAGGCCTGGCCCGTCGCCCCGGCCAGCCTGGACGCGGTGTACTGCGCCAACATGGTCCACATCTCCCCCTGGGACTGCACCGAAGGACTGATGCACGGCGCGGGCCGGGCGCTGCGGCCGGGCGGGCTGCTGGTGCTCTATGGACCCTATGTGGTCGAGGGCGAGCCGCTGGCGCCCAGCAATGCGGCGTTCGACGCCGACCTGCGCCGCCGCAACGCCGCCTGGGGACTGCGGACACTGGCCGATGTGACCGCGCAGGCGGCCGAAGCCGGACTCGATCCGCTGGAGCGGTTGGACATGCCGGCCAACAACCTGTTGCTGGCTTTCAGGCGGCGGGGCTGAGGCGCACGGCGCGCTTCGCGGCCCGCCGACGGGGGCGGGCGAAGGCGGGTTGCAATCCTACGCAGCGGCACTCCGGCGTCCCTCGCGCCTTCCCCTGGCGCGGATTCATAGTGCGTGCGCAAACTGCTCAGACACCCATGCGCATCACCAACATGCTGGCCGGCGTGGCCGTGAAGGACCTGGACCAATCCATTGCCTGGTATGCGCTGCTCATCGGCAGCGCGCCCGTGCGCCGCGACGCCGAGATCGCCGAATGGCGTTTCGAGGGTGGTTGCTGCCTTCGCCTTGTGCGGCAGTCCGCCGGCGGTACGGGCGCGTCGGTCACGATGGTGGTCGACGACCTGGACCAGCAGCTGGAACAGATGGATGGCGCTGGCGTGCGCCCCACCCGGCGCCAGGATGCCGACGCCGTCCGCATCGCCTTCCTGCGCGATCCCGATGGCAACCAGCTGGTGCTGGCGCAGGTGTTGAGCGCGGCGCTGGCGTGCTGAGCGCTTCTTCCAACCTTTTGAACTTCCGGTCGGTGCTTCGTCAACCGCGCTGACGGGCGTGCGCCTCGATCTGCTGGACGAGGGGATGGTGCTGCCCTCGCCGTGACCGGATCAGATGGATTTCTTCCTGAAGTTCGTCACTGCGACCGAGCAGCCGGAGCCCCCGCATCAGCCCCAGGTCTCCAGCCCCTAGCCGGCTGACGGGAAACACCCCCAGTCCGCGGGCCGCGAACACCGCCAGCAACGCCGAATCCTCGAACTCGCCCGCGACGCGCGGGCGCATGCCATGGCGCTCGAACCAGCGCTCCAGCTGCGGGCGCAGCGCGGAATGTGCGGTCGGCAGCAGCACGGGCAGATCGCCCAGGCTCTGCGGAAACTCGCGCATGGCGGCGGCGCGCACCAGCGCCGCCGGCCCCCACCAGTCGACCGGTGCCTCGGCGATGCGATGGCTGCTCAGCCGCAGGGCCGGCCTGGAGGGCGCCGGCTGGCCAGCCAGCACCATGTCGAGGTGGTGCATGGCCAGCTCGCCCAGCAGCTGTTCGAGCTCGCCCTCATGGCAGACCAGGCGCAGCGCGGGGGTCTGCAGCACCGGCTCCACCATCGCATGGGCGGCCAGCTTGGAGATGCCGTCCGACAGCCCGATGGCCAGGCGCACCGCCGGCTCCGTGGCGGCCTGGCGGACCAGCTCGGGCAGCTCCTGGCCAAGCTGGAAGATCTCCTCGGCCCGCTGCAGCGCGGCCATGCCCGCTTCGGTCAGCGCGACGCTGCGGCCCTCGGGCTTGAGCAGCTGGTGACCCAGCGACTTCTCCAGCTCGCGCACCTGGGCGCTCACCGTCTGCACCGCCACGCCCAGCCGGGCGGCCGCCTTGGAGAAGCCGCCCTCGCGCGCCACGGTCCAGAAGTAGTGCAGGTGCCGGTAGTTGAAGTCGTAGGACGCCATGCCTTGAAGTTTCGTAAAAACCGAAGAGTCGTTCCACCTCCGGCTGGTTTTTCTTGAGCGGACGGCTGGGCATCATCGCCGCCAGTTCCACTCCATCACCACCGACACCATGGAAACCCTGCTCTCCTTCCTTGCGGCCGACTTCCTCGGCCGGCCGGCCGGCCTCTGGCTGGCCTTCATGGCCATCGTGGTCACCCTGCTGGCGCTCGACCTGGGCGTGCTGCACAAGGGCGACCGCGAGATCGGCGTGCGCGAAAGCCTGCTGCTCTCAGGCGGCTACATCAGCGTGGCCCTGCTCTTCGGCGGCTGGGTCTGGTGGAGCCTGGGTGCGCAGAGCGGCATGGAATACCTCACCGGCTTCATGATCGAGAAGTCGCTGTCGATGGACAACGTCTTCGTCATCGCGCTGATCTTCAGCTTCTTCGCCATTCCGCGGCAGTACCAGCACCGGGTGCTGTTCTGGGGCATCCTGGGCGTGATCGTGCTGCGGGCGCTGCTCATCGGCGCAGGCGCGGCCCTGGTGACGAACTTCAGCTGGGTGCTGTACTTCTTCGGCGCCTTCCTGGTGTTCACCGGCATCAAGATGTGGCGCATGGCCGATGCCGAGCCTGACATCGCCAGCAACCCGGTGCTGCGCTTCCTTCGCGGCCGCATGCGGGTGACCGAGGGCCTTCGTGGCAATGCCTTCACGGTGAAGGAGGTCGACCCCAAGACCGGCCGCGTCGCCCGCTTCGCCACGCCGCTGCTGCTGGCCCTGGTGCTGATCGAGATCGTGGACCTGGTGTTCGCCGTGGACTCGGTACCGGCCATCTTCGCCATCACCACCGACCCGTTCATCGTCTACACCAGCAACATCTTCGCCATCCTGGGCCTGCGTGCGCTGTACTTCGCGCTGGCCGCGATGATCCATCGATTCCACTACCTCAAGTACGCGCTGGCCCTGGTGCTGGTGTTCATCGGCACCAAGATCTTCCTGGTGAACTTCATCGGCAAGTTCCCGCCGGTGATCTCGCTGGCGGTGACCTTCGGGCTGATCGCGGGTGGCGTGCTGTACTCGCTCTACCGGACGCGCGGCCAGCAGGCCGAGACGCCGCAGTTGCCCGGCCCGTCCGCCGCGCGCTGACCGTCTGCAGTCCCGCACGAAGCGGCCGGGATGGGCGCCCCGGCCGCTTTTTTTTTGGGCGGCGTCGGGCGCTCAGCCGCCGGACTGCATCTGCTGCAGCGCCTGCTGCCCTGCATAGAGCGCCGACATCATGGTGGGGAAGGTGCCGAGCGATTCGCACAGCGGCACGTCCTCCTCGTCCAGGCGTTCGACGATCAGCCAGGCATAGCGGCGGTAGGGTGGTGGCGTCTGCGCGGCGAGGACGGCGAACTGCTGGGAAGGCGACATGGCCGGCAGCTTGGCGGGCTTTCAAGTCGGCCTCATGAAGGCGCCGGTGGCGGCCCTGCGGCCGGGAGCGCCATGTCCGCCGGGTAAGCTCGCGCCCCATGAAGCGCAGCAGCCCCGCCCGACCGTCCAACGCCAAGACCCCTGCGCCTGCGCCCCAGCCGGTCGCAGCCGGCGGGCAGGCCCTGGCGGTGCTCGCGCGCATCGAGACGCTGTGGTCCTCGCTCGGGCCGGTGGGGCAGCGCATCGCCAGCTTCATCGCCAACCATCCGCGCGAGGTGGTGCACATGTCGGTGAGCGAGGTGGCCGAGCGCACCGGCTCCAGCGAAGGCAGCGTGGTGGGCCTGTGCAAGAACCTGGGTGCCACCGGCTTCCAGCAGGTCAAGATCGCCCTGGCCCAGGAGATCGTGCGGCCGGTGCAGTTCATCCACGAGGACCTCGATCCGCAGGACACGGCCGCGGGCGTGATCCGCAAGATCTTCCAGAGCAACATCCAGACCTTGCACGACACCCAGGCCTCGCTCGACGCGGCGGCGCTGGAGCGTGCGGTCAGGCTATTGCGCCAGGCCGAGCGCATCGAGATCTACGGCATCGGCAGCTCGGCCACCATTGCCGAGGATGCGCACTACCGCATGCTGCGCATCGGCCTGAATGCCAAGGTGGTGGTCGACTCGCATGTGCAGGCGATCTGCGCCTCGCTCACCGATGCGAAGGTGGCGGTGCTGACCATCTCGCATTCGGGCAGCACGCACGAGACGGTGACGGCCACGCGGCTGGCCAAGGAGGCGGGCGCCTCTACCGTGTGCATCACCAACTTCGGCAAGTCGCCGCTGCAGGCCTTCGCCGACGTGGTGCTGTTCACCATGGCACGCGAGACCCATTTCCGCACCGAGGCCATGACCAGCCGGCTTGCGCAACTGGCCATCATCGATGTGCTGATCGCGTGCTTGGCGCTGTCGGACTACGACACCGCCGTGCGCACACTGCGCCAGACCTTCGACGTGCTGTCGATCAAGCGCTACTGAGCTGCACCGGCGCCGCTGGCGGGGCCGCCAGCTGTGCCACGGAGGCGGCGTGGGCGCTGGGCGCATCCCCCACCAGCAGGCAGGCCAGGCCCAGCCGGGCCGCACCGGCGGCGTCGGTGGCCGGGTTGTCGCCCACCACCAGCGTGCGGGCCGGATCGGCGCCCAGGCAGCGCAGCCCCTGCTCGAAGAGAAGCGGCTCGGGCTTGCCCACGACGCGCCAGGGCCGCACGCCGCTGGCGGCCACCACGGCGGCCAGCAGCGCGCCTGTTTCCGGCACCAGCCGGCCCTGCGGACCCGGATGGCTGGTGTCGGCATTGGCCACCAGCAGGCGGGCGCCTCCACGCAGCTCGTGCACCACGGCGGACAGCCGGGCATGGCTGAAACGCAGGTCCAGCGCCAGCAGCACCACGTCGGCCTCTGTGGCCACCGGCCGCAATCCGCGCCCCACCGCGAGCCGCTGCAGTGCCGCGCTGCCCACCACCATCACACGCGCGCCGGGCTGCTGCCGCGCCAGCAGTTCCACGGCGCATTCGCCGGCCAGCACGATGCGCCCGGGCGGCACGCGCAGGCCCAGCCGCCGCAGGCGCAGCGACAGGCCCTGAGCCGTGTGCGTGGAGTTGTTGGAGACGATGGCGAAGCGGCCCTCGAAGCGCGCGAGCAGCTCGGCGGAGCCGTCGATGGCTTCGTTCTGCCGCACCAGCGTGCCGTCGAGGTCCAGCAGCAGGTGGTCGGCCCGTGCCAGCGCGTCGCGGACGTAAGCGCCCGTCTTCTGCAGGGGGTGCCGCGGCGGGCGGGCGAGGGAAGCGAAGGTGTTCATGAATCGCGGGGCAGTTGGCCGGCGGGCAGGGCGCCGGCGTGGGGCGCGATTCTATTGAGTAAAGCTCAGCATATGGCATTAAATGAAATGAGCTTATTTCATTTGCCTGTCATCTTGGCTTCCTAAGCTCACCGGCATCCGAGCGGCACCGGCCCTCGTCCCCGCCTCAGCAACGAAGGAATCCACCATGAAGAAGCTCCTGGCCCTCGCGGCCGCCGCCGTCTCGCTCACCGCCGTGCTGGCACTGCCGTCGGCCGCGCAGACCGTCGCCGACGGCTCGCGCGAGCATCCGCTGCGCGTGCTGCTGATTCCCGCGGATGGCGGCACCGAATCGGGCACCAAGGCCGACTACGCGCCGGTCTTCAACGCCGTGAGCCGGGCCACCGGCCTGAACTTCGACCTCAAGGTGGGCCAGTCCTACGGTGCCGTGGTGGAGGGCATGTGCAACCAGCTGGCCGACATCGCCTTCTTCGGGCCGGTGTCGTACGTGCAGGCCCACAAGCGCGGCTGCGCGCAGTTGCTGGCCGTGGGCGTGGAAAAGGGCGCCTCGGTCTACTACGCCGGCATGTTCGCGAAGGCCGATGCGCCGATCGCCACCATCGCGGACATCAAGGGCCGGCGCGTGGCCTTCGGCGATGTCAACTCGGCCTCCAGCTTCACCTTCCAGGTTGCGATGCTGCTGGATGCGGGCATCGATCCGGCGCGCGACTTGGCCGCCATCCGCATGACCGGCAGCCATGCCAGCAGCCTGGCGGCGCTGGTCCAGGGCCAAGTGGACGTGGCCTCGCTCTCCTTCGATTCCTACGAGAAGGCGGTCAAGCAAGGCGCCGTCGATCCGAAGACCATCAAGGTCGTCGCCCGCAGCATGGCCATTCCCTATCCGCCGCTGGCCCTCAACGCCCGCCTGCCAGAGGCGATGAAGACCCGGCTCAAGGAGGCCTTCCAGACCGTCAACAAGGCGCCGGGCGTGACGCCGGAAATGATCCGCGGCTACGGCGGCGCACGCATCGACGGCTACGACACCCGCTTCTCGGAGGACGAGTTCAATGTGGCGGCCGAGAAGCTGGGCCTGCTGACCGACGACCTCAAGGGCCGCATCCTCGCCAAGGCGGCCGAGCGTTGAGCGCCGGCGCCCGCACCACGATCCACGCTGCCGAAGGTCCACCCATGCTGTGTTTCGATTCGGTCGCCCTGCGCCACGCCGACGGCACCCAGGCGCTGGACGGTGTTTCGCTCGATGTGCCCGCCGGGCAGTTCTGCGTGGTGCTGGGGGCGTCGGGTGCGGGCAAATCCACGCTGCTGCGCACGGTCAACGGCCTGGCCCGGCCCACCGCGGGTGAGGTGCGGGTGCAAGGCGCGCTGGTGGCGCCGCGCAACCTGGCCCGCCTGCGTCCGTGCATCGGCATGATCCACCAGCAGTTCAACCTGGTGGCGCGGGCCACGGTGGCGCAGAACGTGCTGTGCGGCGCGCTGCCGGCCATGCCGCTCTGGCGCATGCTGCCGGGCCTGTTCACCGACGAGGCCCGGCGCAAGGCCTGTGCGCTGATCGAGGCCGTCGGCCTCGGCGAGGAGCATCTGCTGCGCCGGGTGAGCGAACTCTCCGGCGGGCAGCAACAGCGCGTGGGCATCGCGCGCGCCTTCATGCGCGATCCGCCGCTGGTGCTGGCCGACGAGCCGGTCGCCAGCCTCGATCCGCAGACCAGCCACGACGTGCTCGACCTGCTGCGCCGACAGGCGCGCGAGCGCGGCGCCACCGTGCTGTGCAGCCTGCATCAACTCGATCTGGCGCGCGAGTTCGCCGACCGCATCGTGGCGCTGCGCCGGGGCCGCGTGGTGTTCGACGGCGTGCCGCAGGCCTTCGGGCAGGGCGCCTTCGAGGCGGTGTACGGGCGCGCCGCCGACGCGCCTCCTGCGACCGGGGTGGCGGCAGGCAGTTGCGCGTCCCCTGCGCCGGCCCTGTCGCCGGCGCCGCAGCCCGCGTTGCCGGTCGGTCTTCTGGAGCTTGCGCCATGACCCTCCCCGCATCCCTCGCGACCGACGCGCAGGCGCCCGTGCGCCCCGCGGCGCAGTGGGCCCTGCCGCAGCCCTTCGGCCTGCGCACGCTGCTGGTCCTGGCGCTGGTGCTCGCCGGCGGGCTCTGGGCCGGGCAGCGTGTGGAACTGGGCCGGATGCTCTCGCTCACCGGCGAGGGCATGCTCGCCGCCGTCGGCCTGCGCGAGCAGTCGCAGGTGCTGAACGGGCTGGGCACCATCGCCCGCTCGCTCTTTCCGCCGCAGATTTCCGAGCGCACCGAAGTCGCCCGCATCGAGGGCTTCGATCGCCAGCAGCTGCCCTGGCTTTCGCACATCGAGACCGTGGAGATGCACGAGCCGCGGCTCAATCCGCAGACCCTCGCCATGGAGGACCGGGTGGTGCGCCAGGAGGTGCTGGTCGAGCCGCTGGGCTACCTGTGGCATGTGGCGGCCAAGATGCTGGAGACCTTCGAGATCGCCGCCTGGGCCACGTTGATCGCCATCGTGCTGAGCGCGCCGCTGGCCTGGTGCAGCGCCCGCAACTACGCGCCCAACCGGCTTGTCTACGGCGCTGCGCGGGCCGTGGTCGGCCTGCTGCGCGCGGTCCCCGAGCTGGTGAGTGCGCTCTTTCTGGTGCTGGCCTACGGCTTCGGTCCCATCGCCGGCGTGCTGGCGCTGGCCCTGCACGCGGCCGGCTTCCTCGGCAAGTTCTACGCCGAGGACATCGAGACCGCCGACGACCGCCCGCAGGAGGCGCTGCGTGCCATCGGCGCCGGCCCGCTGGCGGTGATGCGCTTTGCCGTGCTGCCGCAGGTGATGCCGGGCTTCATCGCCTACACGCTCTACGTGCTGGACCGCAACGTGCGCATGGCCACCGTGGTGGGCCTGGTGGGCGCCGGCGGCATCGGGCAGGAGCTCAAGGGCCGCTATGACATGTACAACTACGCGCACGTCGGGACGATCCTGATCGCGATCTTCCTGACCGTGCTCCTGCTCGACCGCGTCGCCGCCCGGCTGCGCAGCCGCTATGGCTGAGCCCTGATCCCGCGCCGGCCGCCGTGATGCGCCGTGACGCGCGTCTGCCAGCGCGCCGGCGTACCCCACCTTCCGCTTCCCCCGTCCGCCCGATGCCGCGTGGCCTGCCCGGCCCTGCGGATCGGCCCTGGCCGCGCCCTGCGCGCGCCTCCTTCTCCCCTCGTGTCCTTCGATCCAAAGGAAACCCCATGAAGACAGCATCTTCCCGGTACGGCCTCGCTGCGGCGGGCCTTCTCCTGTGCCTGACCCTCGGCGCCTGCGGCGGTGGCAGCGGCGGTGGTGGCGGCCTGGCCTTCCTGCCCGGGCAGGGTGCGCCGGCCGGCAACGGCAGTGGCGGTGGCACACCGCCCGCCGCGGGCGGCGGCACGGCCGCCGAGCCTGCGCTCAAGTGCGCGCCCTGAGCCCCCGGCGCACCGCCTTCTTCACCGAACCCCCTGTCGTCCCTGGCGTTGAAAGAACCCCATGAACTCCTCTTCCCGTCGCGATTTCTTCCGCAAGTCGGCCGGCGCGCTCGGCGCGGCCTCGGCCCTGAGCGTGCTGCCGCCCGCCATCCGCAAGGCCCTGGCCGTCGAGGCCGCTGTCGACAAGGGCACCATCGATGACGTCAAGCACATCGTCATCCTGATGCAGGAGAACCGCAGCTTCGACCATTACTTCGGCACCCTGCGCGGGGTGCGCGGCTTCGGCGACCGCTTCCCGCTGCCGCTGTCCACCGGCAAGCCGGTGTTCTACCAACCCAACCCGAGCGGCGGTGCGGACATCCCGCCCTTCCGTCGCGACTCGCGCATTGCCAATGCGCTGATCGGCTCGGGCACGCCGCACAACTTCCCCGACCAGCAGGCCGCCTGGAACCAGGGAAAGATGGACCGCTGGATCCAGTTCAAGAACCAGGCCACGATGGGCTACTACCTGCGGGACGACATCCCCTTCCAGTTCGCGCTGGCCGATGCCTTCACGCTGTGCGATGGCTACCACTGCTCCATCCTCACCGGCACCGATCCCAACCGGATCATTTTCTGGTCGGGCTCCAACTTCAATCCGGAGCTGCGCAAGAAGGGCATCAACAGCACCGATGCCGATTCGGAGCCCGTCAACTCGCGCTGTTGGCCCAGCCCCTCCAACTGGGTCGCCGGCCGCGCGCAGCAGGCGGACGGCTCCGGCCAGGTCGACCCCGGAACGGGCGCCTACAACTACAAGTACGTCAACACCGCCTTCAAATGGGACACGCTCCCCGACGTGCTGCAGCGGGCCGGCATCAGCTGGCACATCTACCAGAACATGAACAACAACTGGACCGGCGCCATGCACGGCTGCCTGGCCTTCCAGAGCGTCCGCACCGCGCAGCCGGGCTCGCCCATCTACGAGCACGGCCTCACGGGTGGCCCGGCCACCGCCGACGGCGCGACCAACTTCCTGGCCCAGCTCAGGCAGGACGTGATCAACAACACGCTGCCGCAGGTCTCGTGGGTGCTGCCCACGCAGGCCCTGGCCGAGCACCCGGGCAGCAGCGAAGGTGTGGCCGGCGCGGCCGACTTCATCGCCGATGTGCTGGACGCGCTCACCGCCAATCCGGCCGTGTGGAGCAAGACGGTGCTGTTCGTCACCTTCGACGAGAACGATGGCTTCTTCGACCACGCGGCCATGCCCGCCGTGCCGTCGTACGACGCCAGTGGCAACCTGATGGGCAAGTCCACCGTGTCGCTGGAGGGCGAGTACTTCGACGCCTCGGTCGGCAGCTACCTCAAGGCCGAGGACACCACCAGTGGCAAGACCCGCCCCTGGGGCCTGAGCTCGCGTGTGCCGATGTACGTGGTCTCGCCCTGGAGCAAGGGTGGCTGGGTCAACTCGCAGGTGTTCGACCACACCTCGGTGGCCCGCTTCCTGGAGCAGCGCTTCCGCATCAGCGTGGACGCCATCAGCCCCTGGCACCGTGCGGTGTGCGGCGACCTCACCTCGTGTTTCGACTTCGCCACGCCCAACGACCCGGTGGTGCCCAGGCTTCCCGACACCAGCAATTACGCGGCCATCAATGCCGCGCAGCGCCTGCTGCCTACCTCGCCGGTGACCACGGCGCCGGCCACGCCGCAGCCGCTCTACCAGGAGACCGGCACGCGTCCCTCGCGTGCGTTGCCCTACGAGCTGCACACCAGCGCGCGCGTGGAGTCGCGCGGCATGGTGCAGCTGATCTTCAGCAACACGGGCAACCAG
Source organism: Pseudacidovorax sp. 1753 (assembly GCF_040544975.1). Taxonomy (NCBI): domain Bacteria; kingdom Pseudomonadati; phylum Pseudomonadota; class Betaproteobacteria; order Burkholderiales; family Comamonadaceae; genus Pseudacidovorax; species Pseudacidovorax sp. 1753. Next base: position 70,264 of record NZ_JBEPKY010000007.1, read on the forward strand.
GGCGCCGTGTTCCATGTCTACGACAAGCTGCACCTCGACCGCATTCCGCGTCGCTACACCGTGGAAGCGGGCAAGCAGCTGTCGGACTACTGGGACGCCGGAGCCACCGATGGCGGCAAGTACGAGCTGTGGGTCTACAGCAGCAATGGCTTCGTGCGCACCTTCAAGGGCGATGCGCTCGCCCAGGACGCGGCCGGCTTCAAGCCCGAGGTGCAGGTCTGCTACGAGCCGGCGGGCGGGCAGGTCTACGTCAAGGTGCGCAACGCCGGCAAGGCCGCCGGCAGCGTCACCGTGACGTCCAACGCCTACCGCAACGACGGGCCGTGGACGCTGGCCGTGGACCCCGGCGCCACCGGCATGCTGCACTGGAACCTGGACGGCAGTGGCCGCTGGTACGACTTCACGGTCGCCGCCGCCGGCATGGAGCGCCGCTTTGCCGGTCGGGTCGAGACCGGCAAGCCCAGCGTGAGCGACCCGGCCATGGCCCTGCACTTGGCCAAGCTCTGAAGCCGGCCACCGCGTCGGAAGAACAAGAGGGGAAGCAGCGTATGAACATGCGACACGACCCACGCGCGCGGCGCGCCGTGCCGCTCCGCTGGGCCTGGCCCTGGTTCTGGCTGCCGGTGGCGGCCTCGCCGCCGCGCAGCCGGTGGCCTGGGACCCGACCAAGGGAAACCTGGGCATCGGCGACGGCGCCGGCACGACCGGCGTCACCGGCAGCAACAACCAGGCGATCGGCAAGGGCGCCGGCAACGGCGTCGGCACCAACTGGAACCTGGCCATCGGCGAGGCCGCGGGCACCAACGTGAGTGGCGGCAATGCCAACGTGGCCATCGGCTTCAATGCAGGACAGAGCGTGCTGGGCGGCTGGAACCAGGCCATCGGACGCAGCGCTGGCCAGAACGTGACGGGCAACTACAACAACGCCACCGGCTTCTGGGCCGGCACCGGCGTGACGGGCTCGTACAACAACGCCTATGGCACCAATGCGGGCCGCACGGTCACCGGCAGCAACAACCAGGCCCTGGGCAATGGCGCCGGCAACAATGTGGGCACCAACTGGAACCTGGCCGTCGGCGAGGGCGCCGGCTCCAACGTGTCGGGCAAGAACGCCAATCAGGCCATCGGCTACTACGCCGGCACCAACGTCAATGGGGGCTGGAACCAGTCGCTGGGCCGCAGCGCCGGCCAGAACGTGACGGGCGACTACAACAACGCCCTTGGCTTCTGGGCTGGAACCAACGTGACCGGCAGCAACAACGAGGCCTACGGCAGCAACGCCGGCCGCGACGTGGTGGGCAGCGGAAACCAGGCCTACGGCGGCGGCGCGGGCGTGGGCGTGAACGGCAGCAACAACCTGGCGACCGGGCAGGACGCGGGCGTCGGCGTGCGCGGCTCGGGCAACCAGGCCGCGGGCACCATGGCCGGTGCGCAGGTCTCGGGCAGCAACAACCTGGCCATGGGGACGGGCGCCGGCGGCGGTGTGCAGGGCAACCGCAACCAGGCTTTGGGCACCGGCGCGGGCCAGGGTGTCGTGGGCGACGGCAACCTGGCGCAGGGCAGTGGTGCCGGCCGCAATGTGAGCGGTGCCAACAACATCGCCATCGGCACGGAGGCGGGCGCCTATGTGCGCGCCAACCAGGCGGTCTCCATCGGCATCGCGGCACGGGCCAGTGCCGACGACGCCCTGGCGTTGGGCGCCAATGCCACGGCGGCCCATGCTGGCAGCGTGGCGCTGGGTGCGGGCAGCGCGACCACGCGGGGCGCGCAGTCCGGCTACGCGGCGGCAGGCCTGGCCGACGCGCAGTCGTCGAGCGGCGAGGTGGCCGTGGGCAACCGGCAGATCACCGGCGTGGCCGCCGGCAGTGCGGCCGGCGACGCCACCAACGTCGGGCAGGTGCAGGGCATGGTCGGCGACGGTGTGGCCGCGGCCAACGCGCATGCCGACAACGCCGCGGCGCAGAGCCTGGGCGCCGCGCGGGCCTACACCGATCTGGCCTCCAGCCGCCTCCAGAGCCAGATCGACGACAACGCGCGCCGCGCCTACGCGGGCATCGCAGGCGTGGCGGCGATGGAGGCCGCGCCCGCCGTGCCGGGCCGGACCAGCTACGCCGTGGGCCTGGGCAACTACCGCAGCGAGAGCGCCGTAGGAGGCTCGCTGCGGCACACCACGCAGGACGGCCGCTACAGCGTCACCGTGGGCGTGGGCGCGACCAGCTCGGGCGTGGTGACGCGTGTGGCGCTGACGGGCCTGTTCGACTGATCGGACAGAGCGCAGCGCTGACCGGGCGCGCGCATTCAGTGCGTGCGCTCGCTGCCCGATGCCGGGCGCTGCCGCTTGTGCCGGTACATGGCCCGGTCCGCATCCTGGAGCAGGTCGTGGATGTCGGTACCGTCGCGCGGCGACCAGCGGGCCAGGCCGGCGCTGTAGCGCAGGGCCATGGCCGGCGGCCGCCCCGCGTTGCAGTCGTCGATGACGGCGCGCAGCCGGCCGAGCGCGGCCTCGGCGGCGTCGTCGTCGGCATTGCTCATGAGCACGACGAATTCGTCGCCTCCCAGGCGAGCCCCCACGTCGGCCGCGCGGAAGACCCGCCGCAGCGCCTCGGCAAAACGCTGCAGCGCGGCATCGCCCTCGGCATGGCCGAAGCGGTCGTTGATCTGTTTGAAGCCGTTCAGGTCGAGGAAGAGCAGCCGCGCGGGCATGGCCAGCCGTTCGCACACTTTCAGCACATGGCCGCCCAGCAGCTCCAGGCCGCGCCGGTTGCTGAGCTGGGTCAGATGGTCGGTGGTGGCCGCGTGGGCGGCGATCAGTTCCTCGCGCACCATGTCGGCCAGGTCGCGCAGCAGGGCGCGATCCTCCTCGCTGAGGCGGCGCGGCTTGTGGTCGAGGATGCACAAGGTGCCCAGGCGCTGGCCCTGCCTGTCCACCAGCGGCGCCCCGGCGTAGAAGCGCACATGGGGCGCCTCGATGACCAGCGGGTTGTCGTGGAATCGCTCGTCGCAGGTGGCGTCGGGGACCTCCGTGACCTCATCCTGCAGGATGGCATGGCTGCAGAAGGAGATGTCGCGCGGCGTCTGCGGCGTGTCGAGACCCTGGCAGGACTTGAACCACTGGCGTTCGGTATCGACCAGCGAAACGAGGGCAATGGGCACCTGGAACATGCGGCGCGCCAGGCGGGTGACGCGGTCGAAGCGTTCCTCGGGCGGCGTGTCCAGCACGCCCAGGGCGTGGAGGGCGCGCACGCGGGCGGCGTCATCGGGGGGAATGGGGGCAGCAATCATGGCGCGGGTCGAAGGCGCGGCGCGGCGGCCATGGCGGGCGGGCAGACGCCGGCGGGCTTCGCGCGTTGGGATGTCTCCAGGGAGAAGGGCGGCGGCCGGCCGGGGACGGGCCACGAAGCGGTCCATTCTGCGTGCCGTGTCCCGCACGGGGCAAGATCAGCCGAAAGCGCTACTTCCGAGGCAGGCGCCGGCGCCTCAGCGCCAGCCCTTGGCCAGGGCCATCACCTTGCCCAGGTCCATCTGACTGGCCTGCTGCTGCATCTGCGGCAGGTAGCGGCCCTGCAGGCCCTTGCCCTGTTCGAGGATGCTGGCGTAGCTGTCCTTGAGCATCTGGGGCGAGAAGCTGCGGCCGCCGGCGTAGTAGCGCCGCGCCAGGTGACCCAGCGCATAGGTGGTGGCGAAGCTCATGCCCGAGCTCACGGCCTGTTTGCCGACCCCGCCCAGCAGCCCGCCGCCCATCTTGCCCAGCAGCCCGCCGATCAGCTTGCGGCCGGCCTGCTCCAGGTACTGCGAGGTCAGGCCGACCCCGGCGGTGGCCAGGAAGTCCTTGATGTGGCCGCGGTCGAGTTCGTAGCCGTGGGCCTGCCCGATGGTGTAGACCAGCCTCATCTGCAGCGGAATGATGGCCAGCGTGGACAGGGTCTCGGGCAGCAGTTCCAGCGCGCCACAGGTGATGGCGGCCTTGAGGATGCGGTCGTCCAGTTCGGCGGAGTCCACCGCGGCGGCCGGTCGTGCGGCGGGTTCATCGAGCGGTGTGGGCGCGAGGGCCGCGGCGCCCGCGGCGGCGGCCGGCACCAGGGCGGTCGGGCCGGCCAGGGGCGCCTCGGCCAGCGTGCGGGCTTCGGACTCGAAGGCTTCTGCCGTGCCGTCCAGCGCCAGGACGCGGCGGGCCTCGGCCAGGAAGGCCTGCTCGCGGGGGGACAGGGCGCCGTCGGCATCGCATACGCACACGGCCATCTCGTAGGCCAGTTGCCGGGCGCCGCGCTCGGGCAGTCCCTGTGCCACGTCGGCCAGCGTCACACGCTGCAGCAGCACGTCCTGGTAGAGGGTGGGCAGGTGCACGGCGCCCTCGGCGCCCAGGCCCTGGGCGATGCGGCGGATCTCTTCGCGCTCGCGCTCGTGCTTGTCGCCATCGGCAAAGGCCGCCATCAGGCTGAGCGACAGGGTGGCGCGCAGGGCGGAGGTGTCCATGAAGGCATCCTTTCTGGGTGAAGAACGTCAGTCAGGTCATGGTCAGGAGGAAAAGTTTCCGCCAGGCCAAGGGCGGGCCTTGCGGGCAAGCCGCCCGGCGCCCGGCGGAGGCGACCGGGCCGCCCAAACCGCGCGCCGGCATGTCGCTCAGAACCGGAAGTCCAGATTGCCGCGCAGGCCCTGGCTGCGGGCGTGGCTGCCGAACTGCCCGGTGTAGGACAGGCGCAGCGAGGCATTTCGCGCGATCTGCGTGGTCACGCCGGCCTCGACGAGGGCGGCGTTCTTCGCGATGGGCACGCCGCTCACACCGAAGGCGTCCGAGCCGAGGAAGCGGAAGCTGGCCTGCGGCGTGGTGTCGCCGAAGGCATGGCGCCAGGCGAGCGAGGCGCTGGCGGTCAGGGTGCGCCCGCCCAGGTTGAACTCGCCCGAGCCGCGCAGTCCCAGGGTGGAGAAGTTGACGTCGGTGTTGCTGCTGCCGGAGCTCAGGGCCGCCACGCCGCCGCGCTCGGTGAAGCCGTCGGTGCGCACCGCCACATGCGCCAGGCCGCCGAAGGGCTCGAGCGCCACCGCGCCGGCGTCGATGCGGTAGCCCGCCTCGGCGAAGGCCTGGAAGGTGCGGGCGTCGTACTTGGCCGACAGGCCATTGGCCAGGCCGCTGAAGACGACGTCGCGGCGGGTGCTCACGTCGCTCCAGGTGTAGGCCGTGCCCAGCCGCACACCGAAGCCGCCGAGCTGCGTGCCGCCGTAGGCGCCCAGGGTGTAGCCGTTGGACGAGCCCGACGCGTTGCGCCCGTCGCTGTCGTAAGAGGCATGGCCATAGCCCAGCAGCACGCCGGCCCGGGCCGTGTCGAAGACGGGCAGGTCCGCACCGCCGACGAAGCCACCCGTGTCGTGCGAGAGCGAGGCGGCATTGCCGTTGCCGCTCGTCTTGCCCCAGGTGCCGTAGACGTGGGACCACACGGCCAGGCCGTTGGCGTCGGCACTGGCGCCCGCCGGCGCGGTCGCAGCGCCGGAGGCGGCGCGCAGCCGGTCGATGGCGGCCGTGCGCACGAAGCGGCTGTCCTCCACCATCGCGCCGCGGAGGGACGCGTGGATCTCGCCCGAGAGCTGGTCGAAGGCGACGCGGGCCTGGGCGTCGTCCGGCAGGTAGCCGATGGCGGTGCGCAGGGCGCCGCCGGCGGCCAGGCTCTGCAGCGCGCCGGCCGTGGTCATCTGGTTGGCCGTGAGCGCCGCGCTGGTGAAGGCACGCACCTGCTGGGCGGCGACGTAGACGCTGCCCGCGTCGGTGCCGGTCGTGAGGGCGTAGAAGGTGGAGATGCTGGTGTCGCCGGTCAGCACGTAGCGGCCGGTGACGCCGCCGTCGGCGGTCAGCACGGTGTAGCGGTCGGTGAGGCTGAAGGGCGCCGTGCTGCCGTAGCGCGAGACCCGCAGCACGGCACCATCGGCGATCTGGGCCGTGCCCTTGACGGCGATGCGGTCGGAGGTGGCGGTGCCGGGCACGAACTCGGCCTCGTAGGTGGAGCCGGCGGCCTGGGTGTAGTTGCCGGCGACGGTGAGCGTGCCCGGGCTGTTGCCGGGCGCCACGGTGGCACCGGACTGCAGGCTCAGGCTGCCCACCGTGCCGTTGCCCGACAGGCGCGCGCCGCTGCCCACCGTCACCGCGGAGCCGGCCAGCGAGCCGTTGACCCGCAGCTCGCCACCCTTGACAGCGGTGCTGCCCGTGAAGGCCGAGCTGTCGCCGCTCAGGATCGTGGTGCCCGCCAGCGCCTTGAGCGTGCCGTTGCCGCTCAGCGTGCTGCCGAACAGCAGGCCCGTGCCCGTGTGGTTGAAGACCAGCTCGCCCGCGCCGTCGCCGAAGACGATGCCGTTGGCCGCGATCACGTTGCCGGGTGCGGCCGCGGCCTGGCCTTCCTGCGCGCCGATCACCAGCTTGCCGAAGCCGCTGTCGTAGGCGATGCGCACCTCGTTGTCGGCCTTGATGGTGCCGCCGTCCGAGACCACGACCAGTGCGTCGCCCGCGTAGCCGACGTAGAAGTTGCCGCGCGTCGGCGTGGTCAGCGCCGTGTTGGCCTTGGCCCAGAGCTGCGAGCCGTTGCCGGTCACCACGGCCACGCCCTTGGAATGGGGGTCCATGCCCACGCCCACCGTGCCGCCCCACGCGGTGGCGCCGTCCGCGATGGTCAGCAGGCCATTGCCGTTGACCGGATCGACGTCGCGCGAGCCGTTCTGCCCGCCGACATAGATGCGCTGCTCGCCGATGAAGCTGGTGCCCTGGCCCGTCACGGTCATGGTGGTGGCCCAGGCGCCGCTCGCACCGACGTAGGTGCCGCTCGTGTAGAGGCTGGCACCGCCCGAGACCTGGATGTTGCCGCCATCGGCGCTCAGCCAGCCCGAGGACGTGGCCTGCAGATCGTTGGGGTCGGTGGGGTCGCCGATCTCGACGCGGGTGCCGGCGCCCGTGAAGTTGAGCGTGGCCCCCGCGCCGGTGTAGACGCCCGTGCTGCGGATGCGTGCCGTGGCACCCTCCGAGATGGTCAGGGTGCCGGTGGACCCCGGGCTTTCGTTGCGCGCGACGTCGACGCCGGCGGTGTTCTCCCACAGCGTGCCGGCACCGCTCACGGTGAGCGAGCCCGAGCCGCCTGCGGGCGTGCCGCCGGCCACCTCCCAGGTCGGCGTGCCGAGGGCCAGCCGGCGCGACACCAGGTGCGCGCCGTCGATGACGGTGAGCGAGCCGGTGCCGTTGCGGCCGATGGTGATTTCCGAGGTGTTGGTCAGCATCGAGCCGGGGCCGCTGACCACGACGCTGCCGCTGCCGCCCGTGGCGCCGATCACCCCGAGGGCGACGGTCAGGCGGCCACCGCCGCTGATCGTGAGGCGCGTCGTGTTCGCGAGGCTGGTGGCCAGCGAGAAGGCATTGAGGGTGACCGATTGGTCGGCGATCCGGATGCTGCCCGTGCCGTTGAGCACGGCCGTGTCGGTGCTGCCGGGGGCCGCGCCGCCGATCCAGTTGCCGGCCGTGGACCAGTTGCTGCCGCTGGCGCCTGACCAGCTGATGTCGGCGGCATGGGCTGGCAGCCCCCAGATGGACGCCAGCAGCAACGGAAGAGCGAGGCGTTTTGGCAGCCGCACGAATACTTTTTTCCGCAGGGCGTATTTCGTGTTTCCCGGGTGCGGCGGGCGCTTTGCTGAATGTGGGGCCATGGGTGTCATCTCCTTGGTGAAGATCGGACATTGGCGTTGGGTCCGATCAATTGGCTGGGAAATTGAATTGGCAGGCACACCGAGCCGCGGCGCAAAGGCAATGGCTCGCGCGAAATGGATTCAAAAGGAATTGCCCTGCTGCCAGGCGGCATCGGGGCCCGCGACTCAGGGCGCTGCGGCCATGCGTACCGCTTTCCGGACTTGCCGAGGTGTGCCTGCCCCGGTATCGGCGGGTGTGTTTGTCCAGGGAAGAACGCTCGCTTCATGGCGAGGTGGGATGCAGCTTTCAAGGACTGCAGATCGACGGCTCATGCCCCCTCCGGAGACGCATTGTTTTTGATTCGTGGATCGTCGGGATCCGCCATGGAACTGGCGGCCCGCATCCCGGTGAGCGAATAAATCGGCTTTCAATCCGAGAGCGCCATAGCGTATGTTGTCGGCGCGCAGGAGGCAAATATTTTTTCCCGCTTGTTGTTCACGGTCAATTTCACAATTGATCGTGATTAATTGAAACGGTGAATTTGAATCGGAATTTCTGGCAAAGCGGTGCAAGATTTCGAGCCAGAAATCCGAGCAGGATGGCGAGGCCCAGGCGCAGGGGTTTGAGAGAGGAGGGAGTCTGGGAGGCGCGCTTCGGGCCGCCACCTGCGCAGCGCACAGTGCGGACCAGACGAGCCTGGGGCCGCCGCTGGCTCGCACTGTGCCCGGCTGACCAGAGGGCGGGCGCTGTAGCCGAAAAGAAAAAAGCACCTGGATCTTTCGATCCAGGTGCTTGATTCATTTGTCTGGTGGGCCCTGAGTGACTCGAACACTCGACCTACGGATTAAGAGTCCGCTGCTCTACCAACTGAGCTAAGAGCCCGCTTGCATCGATCTGTCGATCAACTCAGCGAAGAACGCGATTATAGGCAGGCTTTTTCGGCATGGTCAACACCCCTCGCAAAAATTTTTGCCGGGGTGCGGTCGCCCCGTGATCCGGCTCGGTCGCGGCCGGCAAGGCAGCCCCAAACACGCGCGAAGCCGCGCTCCAGACGCGGGCGGGCACCAGCGAAGGGAGAGCGGCAATTAAGTTGACAACTAAACCAATCAAAAGTAATGTTTATATGGCCTCGGCAGACCCTCGTCCGCCAGCCACACCAGGAGCAGACATGAGGATTGCGGTATTGGGTGGAGGGCACGGCTGCTACGCCGCGGCCGCCGATCTGTCGGAGGCCGGCCACGAAGTGCGGCTGTGGCGCCGGGGCGCGCAGGCGCTGCAGCCGGTGGTCGAGGCGGGGAGCATCCGCCTGAAGGACGCGGCCGGGGCACGCGACGTGCCCATCGCCCTGGCCACGGCCGACATCGGCGAGGCCCTGCGCGACGCCGAGCTGATCGTGGTGCCGGTGCCGGCCACCGCCCAGGCCGACATCGCCCGCGCCATGGCGCCGCATCTGGTCGATGGCCAGGTGGTCTTTCTGCCGCCGGGCACCTTCGGCAGCGTGGTCATGGCGCGTATCGTGCGCGAGGCCGGCAACCGCGCGGATGTGGCCTGGGCCGAGACCGGCACGCTGCCCTACCTCGCGCGCAAGCATGGCGAGCGCGAGGTCAACGTCACCATCCGCGCGATCCGCCTGCCGACGGGCGTCTATCCGGCGCGCCATGCCGAGCGGGCCATCGACGTGATCCGCGGCGCCTATCCGGCGGTGCACGGCTGCGGCGATGCGCTCTCGGGCGCGCTGATGAACGCGGGGCCGATCATTCACCCGCCGCTGATGGTGATGAATGCCGCGCCTCTGCAGCACTTCGAGCGGTGGGACATCCACAACGAAGGCACGCAGCGCGCCGTGCGCGAGGTGACCGATCGCCTGGACCAGGAGCGCATCGCCGTGCGCGAGGCCTTCGGCCAGGGCGCGCCGCACTATCCGTTGGCCGACCACTACAACAACGACCGCTGGATGTACGGCGATGCGCATAAGCAGCTGGTGAAGTCCGGCGACTGGCGCGAGAACATCGACCTTTACGGCCACCGCTACATCACCGAGGACACCGAGCTCGGCCTGGCCTTCCTGGCCTCGGCTGCGCGGCATGCGGGTGTGGATGCACCCATCGCGCATGGGCTGCTGGCCATCGTCGGCGGCTTCCTGGGGCGCGACCTGCGGCAGGGGCCGCGCAGCTTCGAGGCGCTGGGTCTGGCGTCGCTGTCCCGTAAGGCGCTGACGCAGCGGCTGCACGATGGCGAATGAGCCGACGCCCATCGCGTCTGCCCGCGAGTCCACCGCGACGGCGCCACTGCCACGTTTCGTCGCCGTCGGCGCCGGCCGCATGGGCCGCGGCATCGCCATCGCCTTCGCCTACGCCGGCCACCGCATCGCCCTCGTCGACCTGCGCCCGCGCAGCGACGAAGCCTGGGCGCGCCTGACGGCCGAAGCCACGGCCGAGATCGAGGGCGCCCTGCGCGGCCTGGCCCGCCAGGGCGTGTTGCGCGAAGCGCAGGTCGCGCCCATCGCCGCCCGCGTGCAACTGGTGCGCGTGGACGAAGCGCCCGCCGCCCTTGCTGCCGCCGAGCTGGTCTTCGAGGGCGTGCCCGAGACGATGGAGGCCAAACGCGAGGCCTTTGACTGGCTCAACCGCCATTGCCGGGACGACGCCATACTCACCTCCACCACCAGCAGCATCCTGGTGACGCAGCTGGCGGCGCTGGTGCGTCGGCCGCAGCGCTTCCTCAACATGCACTGGCTCAATCCGGCCTATGTGATCCCGGTGGTGGAGCTGAGCTGCCACGACGGCACCGACGCCGAAGTGCTGGCCCGCACCAAGGCACTGCTGGAGGCCATCGGCAAGCTGCCCGTGGTCTGCGGCCCCACACCGGGCTACATCGTGCCGCGCCTGCAGGCGCTGGTGATGAACGAGGCGGCCCGCATGGTGGAGGAGGGCGCCGCCACCGCCGAGGAGATCGACAAGGCCACCCGCTTCGGCCTGGGCCTGCGCTTCGCAGCACTGGGCGTGGTGGAGTTCATCGACTTCGGCGGCTGCGACATCCTGCACCACGCCAGCCGCGAGATGTCGCAGACCATCGACCCGGCACGCTATGCCGCGCCTGCCATCGTCGAGGACATGGTGCGCCAGCAGCGCCTGGGCCTGAAGACCGGCAGTGGCTTCTATGCCTATGAAGGCCGCGACCTGGCCGCCTACCGTGCCGACGTGCTCGCCCGCACGCTGGCCCAGTTGCGCAGCGCCGGCCTGTGGCGCGGGCCGCAGGACGAGACGCTGGCATGAGCCCTGTGATCCGCCGCGCCTTCACCGACCTGTCGGTGGGCCAGGTGCACCATGCCGCCTGCGGCGACCCGGCCGCACCCGCGGTGCTGCTGCTGCACCAGTCGCCGCGCAGCTGGCGCGAGTACGCGGCGGTGCTGCCGCTGCTGGGTGAGCATTGGCACGCCATCGCGATGGACACGGCCGGCTTCGGCGATTCGGCCGCGGGTGAGGTGCCGGCCGCCATCGAGCATTACGCGCGTGTGGCGCTGGAACTGATCGACGCGCTGAGTCTGCCCCGCGTGCACGTCGTCGGCCATCACACCGGCGGCGTGGTCGCCGTTGAGCTGGCTGCGCTGGCCCCTTCGCGCGTGGCGTTGCTCGTGCTGTCCTCCACGCCTTTCACCGATGCGGCGTTTCGTCGCGCGCGTGCCGAGCGGCCGCCCATCGACGAGGTGGCGCCCAGCAACGACGGCAGCCACCTGATGGCGCTGTGGCAGCGGCGCCAGGGCTTCTATCCGCCGGACCGGCCCGAGCTGCTCGAGGCCTTTGTGCGCGACGCGCTGGCCGTGGCCGACCCCGAAGCCGGCCATCGTGCGGTGGCGGCCTATCGCATGGAGGAGCGCATCGGCCTGATCACGCAGCCCGTCTGCATCCTTCGCGCGACGGCCGATCCCTTTGCCGCGCCGCATGCGCAGGAGCTGATGCACCACCTGCCGCAGGCTACGCTGGTGGAGATCGACGGCGGCATGGTGCCCGTGCCGGACCAGATGCCCGAGGCCTTTGCGGCGGCGGTGCACGGCTTCCTGTCGGGCCTGCCGGCGTGAAGGCCTGGCGCGTCAATGCCTGGGGCCAGCCGCCGGTGCTGGAAGAGGTTCCCGATCCGCAGCCGCGCGCCGGCCACACGCTGGTGCGCACGGCCGCCGCGACGGTGGCCCATGTGGACCGTACGGTGATGAAAGGCGGCTTCCTGCAGCCGCCACCGCTGCCCTACACGCCCGGCGTGGAGGCGGCGGGCATCGTCGTGCAGTCGGACCGCTTCGCGCCCGGAACCCGCGTGTGGCTGCGCGGCGGCGGGCTCGGGACGCGGCGCGACGGCACCTGGTGCGAGTGGATCGACGCGCCCCATGAGTCCATCGGACTGCTGCCCGAGGGCGTGGATATGGCGCTGGGCTCGGCGTTCTTCTCGCCCTGCACCTCGGCGTGGGTGGCGCTGCGCCATGTGGCGGATCTGCAGCCGGGCGAGCGCGTGGGCGTCACCGGCGCGAGCGGGGCCGTCGGCAGCATCACGCGGCAACTGGCGCACGCATGGGGTGCCGACCTCGTCGAAGCGCCCAGTGCCACGGAGCCGGTGGACCTGCTGGTCGACACCGTCGGCGGCCCGGTGCTGGAGCAGGCGCTGTCGGCCATCGCGCCGGGTGGCCGCATCGTGCTGGTGGGCTACACCGCGGGCGAGCAGGTGAGCCTGTCGCTGCCGCTCTTGATGCAGCGGGACGTGCGGCTGCTGCCGCTCAACATGTACCGCCGCGAGGCGCAGGGCCGGGCGGCGGCGCCGCAGCTGCTGGAACTGCTGCGCGATGGCCGCCTGAGCCTGGCCACGCAGCGCTTCGCGCTGGCGCAGGCACCGCAGGCGCTGGCCTGGATCGGCCAGCGCGGGCACCGCGGCCGGGCCGTGCTGGCCTTCGACTGAAAGCCACGAACCGGCGCCGGCATCGGTGCGCACCTTGCGCTGCAGTGGCAGCGATGGGGCGTCACGTCAGCGGCATTCACTCTGCCTCTTCACTGTTCTCGGCCTGGTCCGCGTGCAGCGCGATCATCTGCCGCAATGTCTTCTTCAGCTCCTCTGCCCGTTGCAGCCCGAAGGGCTCCAGCACGCGGTGTTCATGCTCGCGCGCGAGCTTCATGAGATGGGCCACGGCCTCCGCGCCCTGGGGCGTGATGCGCACCAGCGTGATGCGGCGGTCACTCTCATGGGGCAGGCGCTCCACCTGGCCCTTGGCCTCCATGCGGTCGAGCAGGCGCGTCACCGTGGGCTGCTTGGTCACGGTCACCTGGGCCAGGTCGCCGATGCTGATGGCCTCGCCGTCGGCCAGCGAGGCCATCACCCGCCATTCGGACACCGAAAAGCCGTGCTGCCGCGCCACCTTGTGGAACTCGCCAGAGATGAGCTGGCTGGCCTGCGCCAGCAGCGCGGGCAGGTAGTCGTCGACGAACAGGCGCGACTCGGGGGTGTGCAATGTCATGGCCGGGATGGTCCTCTCGCTGGCATACCGATTGCTTGGCTAGGGTAATGCATGATTGTGAATAGATTCAGGTCTAAATAGAGTTGGATCTTGCCACCCCACGATTGGAAGCGCCGTACGCGTTTCCCAGGAGAGCAGTCCCATGGCCGAGCGTTCGTTCGTCGAAGAAGTGAAGAAGCTGCGTCTTGCCGAAGGCGAGACCTTTCGCGGTGAGGGCATTCTGGCCGTCACCAAGGCCTTGCTGGAGTCGGGCGTTTCGTACGTCGCCGGCTACCAGGGCGCACCCATCTCGCACCTGATGGACGTGCTGGCCGATGCGCAGGACATCCTGGCCGACCACGGCATCCGCTTCGAGAACAGCGCCAGCGAGGCCACGGCCGCCGCCACGCTGGCGGCCTCGGTCAACTATCCGCTGCGCGGCGCCGTGACCTTCAAGGCCACGGTGGGCACCAATGTGGCGTCGGACGCGCTGGCCAACCTGGCCTCCGGTGGCGTTACCGGCGGCGCGCTCATCATCGTGGGCGAGGACTACGGCGAAGGGTCCTCCATCATGCAGGAGCGCAGCCATGCCTTCGCCATGAAGTCGCAGATGTGGATGCTCGATCCGCGGCCCAACCTGCCCAGCATCGTGCAGGCCGTGAAGACCGGCTTCGAACTCTCCGAGGCCAGCAACACGCCGGTGATGCTGCAACTGCGCATCCGTGCCTGCCACGTACACGGGCAGTTCACCGCCTCCGACAACCGCCGCGCCAGCTTCACGCTGAAGGAGGCGCTGGAGAATCCGCGGCGCGACGTCGACCGCATCGTGCTGCCCCCCGCCAGCTTCCTGCACGAGCAGGAGAAGATCAAGCAGCGCTGGCCGGCGGCCGTGCGCTTCATCGAGGAGCGCGGCCTCAACGAGTTCTTCGCCGAGGGCGCGGACGACATCGGCATCATCGTGCAGGGCGGTTGCTACAACACGCAGGTGCGGGCGCTGGAGCGCCTGGGCCTGGCCGACGTGTATGGACGCTCCAAGGTGCCGCTGTACGTGATGAACGTGGCCTATCCCGTCATCGACAGCGAGGTGCTGCGCTTCTGCGAAGGCAAGCGCGCCGTGCTGGTGGTCGAAGAGGGCCAGCCCAACTTCGTCGAGCAGAATATCGCCACCATCCTGCGCCAGGCCGGCAGCAGCACCGCGCTGCACGGCAAGGACCTACTGCCCGTGGCCGGCGAATACACCGCCCAGGCCGTGATGGCCGGCACCCGTGCCTTCTGCGAGCGCTACGGCCGCCTCGCCCCCAAGGCGGCCCCGGCCGAGGTCGCGCCCGCCAAGCCGCGGAAGATCATTCCGCTGATCAGCGAAGCGCAGCTGATGCCGCTGGAGCGCAGCGTGCATGCGCGCCCGCCGGGCTTTTGCACCGGCTGCCCCGAGCGGCCCATCTTCAGCGCCATGAAGCTGGTGCAGCGCGAGCTGGGCCAGCACCATGTGTCGGCCGATATCGGCTGCCACCTGTTCTCCATCCTGCCGCCGTTCAACATCGGCAACACCACCATGGGCTACGGCCTGGGGGCGGCCGGCGCGGCGGCGCTCAACACCCAGGCCGACAAGCGCGCCATCGCGGTGATGGGCGACGGCGGCTTCTGGCACAACGGCCTGACCAGCGGCATCGCCAATGCGGTGTTCAACCAGAGCGACAACCTCACGGTGGTGGTCGACAACAACTACACCTCGGCCACCGGCGGGCAGGACATCCTGTCGTCCAAGGCCGTCAACGCCACGCGCAGCACCGGCCACGAGATCGAGCAGGCGGTGCGAGGCGTGGGCGTCAAATGGGTCAGGACCCTGCGCCGCACCTACGACGTGGCCGGCATGCGCGACACGCTCAGGGAGGCGCTGACCACGAAGGACAAGGGCCCCAAGGTCATCATTGCCCAGTCCGAGTGCATGCTCAACCGCCAGCGCCGCGAGAAGCCGCTGGTGCGCAAGGCCATCGCCGACGGCAAGCGCATGGTGCGCGAGAAGTTCGGCGTCGACCCCGACACCTGCACCGGCGACCATTCCTGCATCCGCCTGTCGGGCTGCCCCTCGCTGTCGATCAAGCCCAATCCCGATCCGCTGCGGCAGGAGCCCGTCGCCGCTGTGATGGACAGCTGCGTGGGCTGCGGCGTGTGCGGCGAGGTGTCGCACGCGGCGGTGCTGTGCCCTTCCTTCTACAAGGCCCAGGTGGTGAGCAACCCCACCGGCTGGGACCGGCTGCGCGAGCGCGTGCGCGGCGCCGTCATCGGCTGGATGCAGCGCCGCGACGCCGAGCGCCGGGCGCGCCTGGCGTTCTGATGCGAAGCAGGAGTTCGACATGACGCAACAGCAGCAACCCATCAAGATCGCCATCCTCGCCATGGGCGGCGAGGGCGGCGGCGTGCTGGCCGACTGGCTGGTGGACCTGGGCGAGGCCAACGGCTGGATCGCGCAGACCACCTCGGTGCCGGGCGTGGCGCAGCGCACCGGCGCCACCATCTACTACGTGGAGATGTACCCCGAGGCGCAGGCCCATGCCGACGGCGGCCAGCCCGTGCTGGCGCTGATGCCGCTGCCGGGCGACGTCGACGTGGTGCTGTGCTCCGAGCTGATGGAAGCCGGCCGCGCCGTGCAGCGCGGGCTGGTCACGCCCGACCGCACCACGCTGGTCGCCTCCACGCACCGCGTCTATTCCATCGCCGAGAAAAGTGCCATGGGCGACGGCCGGGTCGACAGCACGCAGCTGCTGGCCCATGCCGAGCAGGCCGCGCAGCGCTTCGTGCGCTTCGACATGGCCGAGGCCGCGGCGCAGAACGGCAGCGTGATCAGCGCCGTGCTGTTCGGCGCGCTGGCCGGCACCGGCGTGCTGCCCTTCGCCCGCGAACAGTTCGAGGCCACCATCGAGCGGGGCGGTGTTGGCGTGAAGCCCAGTCTCAAGGCCTTCGGCGCGGCTTTCGCCCGGGCGCAGGCCGGCGAAATGCCTGCCCAGACTGAGGCGGCAGCGCCGGCCACGCCGCGCGCGGACTCCTCCGATCCGGCCATCCAGGCGCTTTTGACGCGCCTCTATGGCGAGTTTCCGGTCCAGGCCCAGCCGCTGATGCTCGAAGGCCTGCGTCGCCTCGTCGACTACCAGGACGTGGCCTATGCCGCGCTCTACCTCGACCGCATGGCCGAGGTCTGCCAACTGCCCGACGACGCGGCCCGCACGCTGGCCTGCGAGACGGCGCGCCACCTGGCCCTGTGGATGAGCTACGAGGACACGGCGCGCGTCGCGCAGCTCAAGACCCGCTCCAGCCGCTTCGCCCGCGTGAAGCAGGAGACCGGCGTCAACGCCGACCAGGTGATCGCGATCAACGAATACATGCACCCGGGCCTGCGCGAGATCTGCGAGACCCTGCCCGGCGGCATCGGCCGCTGGCTCATGGGCTCGGGCGCGCCGCGCCGGTTGGTGGAGGGCATGACGAAGAAGGGCCGCGTCGTGCAGACCAGCTCGGTGCATGGCTTCCTGCTGCTGTCGGCCGTGGCCTTCGCCCGCCGCTGGCGCCGCAGCACCATCCGCTATGCGGAGGAGAACGGCCGCATCGCGCAATGGCTGCAGGGCCTGCGCGACGCGGCCGCCGCCTCGCCGGAACTCGCGGTGGAACTGGCCCGCTGCCAGAAGCTGGTGAAGGGCTACAGCGACACCCACGAGCGTGGCGTGCGCAACTACGACACCGTGATCGCTGCCTGGCGCGAAGCCGGTCCTACGCTCGCGCCCGCCACGCTGCGCGCATGGCGCGAGGCCGCGCTGGCCGACGAGCATGGCCATGCGCTCAACGCTGCGTTGGCGCAGCATGCGGCGACCACGAGCACGGCGACCGGCCAGGCCACGCCGCCGGTCGCTGCCATGGCCCTGCCAGCCTGACGCGGAGCGCGCATGACCGCATCGCCCGCCATCGCGACCCTGCCGCTGCGCGTGACTGAGGCCCGCCTGCTCAACCCGCTGATCCGCCTGCTGCGCCTCGAACATGCCGAGGGCGCCGCCTTGCCCGGCTGGACGCCCGGCGCCCACATCCAGGTGCAGGTGCGCTTGCCCGACGGCCAGGCCGACTGGCGCCACTATTCGCTGATCGACCTGGAAGGCGTGGCCGGCACGCCGGGCTTCGCGCCCGCGGCCTACACCATCGCCGTGCGGCGGGAGGAGGGCGGCCGTGGCGGCTCGCGCTTCATGCACCAGGCGCTGCAGCCCGGCGACGCGATCAACGTGCAGCCGCCGCGCAACGACTTTCCCCTGGATGACAGCCCGGCCCGCGCCGTGCTGCTGGCCGGTGGCATCGGCATCACGCCACTGGCCAGCATGGCCGCACGCTGTCGTGCCGAGGGCCGGCCCGTCGCACTGCACTACGCCGGCCGCAGCCGCACGCTGCTGGCTTTCGCCGACGAGCTTCAGACGCTGCTGGGCGAGGGCCTGCGCCTGCATGCCGACGACGAGGCGGGCGGCGCGACCTTCGACATCGGCACGCTGCTGGACGGCATGGCCGCCGACGAGCCGCTCTACGTCTGCGGCCCCAAGCCGCTGCTCGACGCCGTGCTGGCCGCCACGCAAGCCCGCGGCTGGGCGCCGGGCCGCGTGCACTTCGAGCTGTTCAGCGCGCCGGTGGTGGAAGCGGGCGACCAGCCCTTTGAGGTCGAGCTGGCGCAATCGGGCCAGCGCTTCACCGTGCCCGCTGACCAGACCCTGCTGGACTGCCTGATCGAACACGGCTGCGACCCGTTGTACGACTGCAAGCGGGGCGAATGCGGCGTGTGCGCCGTGCCGGTGATCGAGGGCGAGATCGACCACCGCGACTATGTGCTGTCGCAGGCCGAGAAGGACGGCGGCCAGGTGATGCAAATCTGCATCTCCCGCGCCAGGGGCCCGCGCCTGGTGATCGACCTGTAGGCACTGCACGACCCCCAAGAGAAAGGCCTGCCATGACACGCTACCGAGACAACCCCGATGCGATCCGTGCGCTGGTGCAGCCGCAGCAGGTGCACCGCGACCTCTACATCAGCCCCGAGCTCTTCGCGCTGGAGCAGGAGCACTTCTTCGCCAACACCTGGAACTACGCCGGCCACGACAGCCAGGTGCCGAAGCCCGGTGACTACATCACCGTGGACATCGCCGGTCGGCCGCTGATCGTGGTGCGCCACACCGACGGCACGGTCAGGGTGCTCATGAACCGCTGTGCTCACAAAGGCTCGCGCGTGGTCAACGGCGCCTGCGGCAACACCGGCAAGTTCTTCCGCTGCCCCTACCACGCCTGGACCTTCAAGACCGACGGCGCGCCGCTGGCCATTCCGCTCAAGAACGGCTACGAGGGTACAGCGCTGAAGGAGTGCGATGCGGCCAAGGGCTTGGTGCCGGTGCGGCATGTGCGGCTCTACCGCGGCTTCATCTTCGTCAAGCTCAATGACGTGGGGCAGGACTTCGAGGAGTACTTCGGCGATTCGCTCTCGTCCATCGACAACATGGCCGACCGCTCGCCCGAGGGCGAGCTGGAGGTGGCCGGCGGCTGCCTGCGCTTCATGCACCAGTGCAACTGGAAGATGTTCGTCGAGAACCTCAACGACACGATGCATCCCATGGTGGCGCACGAATCCTCGGCCGGCACCGCCAAGGCCATGTGGGCGGGCCAGCCGGCCGATGCGCCCAAGCCCATGGCCATCGAGCAGTTCGTGCCCTTCATGTCCGACTACCAGTTCTTCGACGGCATGGGCGTGCGGGTCTACGACAACGGCCACAGCTTCTCGGGCGTGCACTTCAGCATCCACAGCAAGTACTCGGGCATCCCGGGTTATGAAGAGGCGATGAAGGCCCGCTACGGGGACGAGCGCACGGCGCAGATCCTGGGCATGGCGCGGCACAACACCGTGTATTACCCCAATCTCACGATCAAGGGCGCGATCCAGGCCATTCGCGTGGCGCGGCCCATCGCGGTGGACCGCACGCTGGTCGAGAGCTGGACCTTCCGCCTCAAGGGCGCGCCGGACGAGCTGCTGCAGCGCACCACCACCTACAGCCGCCTCATCAACTCGCCCTTCTCGGTGGTGGGCCACGACGACCTTCAGGCCTACCGCGGCATCCAGGCCGGCCTGCATGCCAGCGGCAACGACTGGGTCAGCCTGCACCGCAACTACGACGAGAACGAAGGCCGCGAGCGCGAAGAGACGAGCAACGGCACCAACGAGCTGCCCATGCGCAACCAGTACCGGTCGTGGCTCAAGCACATGACTATGACGATGGGAGCATGACCATGGCCGAACTCACGCCCGCCACCGTCACCCGTGACCAACTGATCGACTTCGTCATGCACGAGGCCCGTCTGCTCGACGAGAAGCGCTTCGACGAATGGAATGCGCTGTTCACCGACGACGCCATCTACTGGGTGCCGCTCACGCCGGGCCAGCCCGACGGCCTGAACCACACCTCGCACCTCTATGAGGACAAGCTGCTGCGCGACCTGCGCATCGAACGCTTCAAGAGCCCGCGCGCCTTCTCGCAGCAGCCGCCCAGCCGCTGCCAGCACGTGCTGCAGCTGCCCGGCCTGGAGTCGCGCGACGAGGCCGCCAACCGCTTCGTGCTGCGCACGCCCTTCCACTACAGCGAGGCGCAGGCGGACGAGATGCTCTTCCTCACCGGCGTGGCCTGGCACCACCTGTGCGTGCAGGATGGGGCCCTGCGCATGGTGCTCAAGCGCGTGGACCTGATCAACAGCGATGCCGCGCTGCCGGCGGTTCAGCTCTTTCTCTGAAGTGAAGCCCGGCATGGACCACCGCACCATCCACGACGCCTTCGCGGCCAGCGCCGCGCGCACGCCGCAGGCGGACTTCCTCTACACCGAGCCGGTCACGGCCGAGGTCTATGGCATCGCATCCGGCCCCATCGCCTGGGCCGCAGCCGCCGCCGAGGTCGACCGCCTGCGCCTGGCCTATGCGCATGCCGGCTGGGGCCACGGGCACCGGGTCGGCCTGCTGCTGGAGAACCGGCCAGCCTTCCTGTATCACTGGTTCGCGCTCAATGCGCTGGGCGTGAGCGTGGTGCCCATCAATGCCGAGATGCGCTCGGCCGAGCTGGCCTACCTGATCGGCCACAGCGAGATCGGCCTGGCCGTCACGCTGCCGCAGCGTGTCCGCGACCTGGAAGCCGCTGCAGCCCAGGCCGGCCGAATGCTGCACACCATGGGGGCCGACGCCGCGGACGTGCCCGCACCCTCCGAGCCCGCGCCCCGCGCCAACGAGGTCGTGGGCCTGGGCACCGAATGCGCGCTGCTCTACACCTCGGGCACCACCGGCCGGCCCAAGGGCTGCATGCTGAGCAACGCCTACTTCCTGCGCGCGGGCGAGTGGTATGCAGGCCTGGACGGCGTGTGCGCCTTCCGCCGCGACCAGGAGCGGCTGATGACGCCGCTGCCGCTGAACCATGTCAATGCCATGGCCTTCTCGACCATGGTGGTGCTGGTGGCCGGCGGCTGCCTGGTGCAGCTGGACCGCTTCCATCCCCGCAGCTGGCTGCAGAGCGCGCGCGACAGCGGCGCCACCATCGTCCATTACCTGGGCGTGATGCCGGCCATGCTGCTGGCCGCCGCCGAGACGCCGGCCGACCGCGACCATGCGATCCGCTGGGCCTTCGGGGCCGGCGTGGACCGCAAGAACCACGCGCCCTTCGAGGCCCGCTTCGGCTTTCCGCTGGTAGAGGCCTGGGCCATGACCGAGACTGGCGCGGCCGCCTGCATCATGGCCAACCACGAGCCGCGCCACGTGGGCACCAGCTGCTTCGGCCGGGCTGAGGATTTCGTCGAGGTGCGCCTGGTTGACGACGAGGGACAGGACGTGCCCGCCGGCACGCCCGGCGAACTGCTGGTGCGTTCCAACGGCAGCGATCCCCGCCGCCACTTCTTCGGCGGCTACTTGAAGGACCAGACGGCCACCGACGAAGCCTGGCAGGGCGGCTGGTTCCACACCGGCGACATGGTCCGGCGCGACGAGTCAGGCAGCCTCTATTTCGTCGACCGCAAGAAGAACGTCATCCGCCGCAGCGGCGAGAACATCTCGGCGGTGGAGGTCGAGAGCGTGCTCAACCAGCACCCGGCCGTGAAGGTGTCGGCGGTGGCCGCCACGCCCGATGCGGTGCGCGGCGACGAGGTGCTGGCCTGCATCGTCATCGACCCCGACGCCGCGGTTGAGCCGGGCGAGGCGTTGGCCGCGGACATCGTGCGCCATGCCCTGGCCCAGCTGGCCTACTACAAGGCGCCGGGCCACGTTGCCTTCGTCGATGCGCTGCCGCTCACGGCCTCGCAGAAGATCCAGCGCGGCGAGCTGCGGCAAATGGCACAGGCGCTGCCCGGCACTGCGGCCTGCTTCGACACCCGCGCCATGAAGAAGAGGCAGGACTGATGGGCCGCAGACAACGCAGCAACTACGACGGCGTGGCCGTGGCCGTGCCGGTGACGGTGCCCTACCAGCGCTATTCCACCGAGGGTGCGCACTTCTTCCTGGGCAGGGCCGTGCGCGCGCTGCTGGAAGCCAGCGGCATCGCCAAGGACGACATCGACGGCCTGTGCCTGTCGAGCTTCTCGCTGGCCCCCGACACTGCCGTCGGCGTCACGCAGCACCTGGGCCTGTCGCCGCGCTGGCTGGACCATGTGCCCACCGGCGGCGCCTCGGGCGTGATGTGCCTGCGCCGCGCTGCGCGCGCGGTGCAGTGCGGCGATGCGGACGTGGTGGCCTGCGTGGCGGCCGACACCAACCATGTCGACTCGTTCCGCCAGACGTTGGGCGCCTTCAGCAACTTCGCGCGCGACGCGACCTACCCCTATGGCTCGGGTGGACCGAACTCTATCTTCGCGATGATCACCGCGCATTACATGCGGCAGTTCGGCGCGCGGCGGGAGGACTTCGGCCGCATCTGCGTGGCGCAGCGGCAGAACGCGCTGGGCAACCCCAACGCCATGTTCAAGAAGGCGCTGACGCTCGACGAGTACATGGCGGCGCGGCCCATCTCCGACCCGCTGCACCTGTTCGACTGCGTCATGCCCTGTGCCGGCGCCGAGGCCTTCCTGGTAATGACGGCCGAGCGGGCCCGCGACCTGGGTCTGCCGTACGCCACGGTGCGGGGCAGCATCGAGCGCCACAACGCCTTCGCCGATGACCCGATCATGGTGCGCGGCGGCTGGGCGCGCGACCGCGACGACCTGTATGCGCAGGCCGGCGTGCAGCCGAAGGACATCGACTTCATCCAGACCTACGACGACTACCCGGTCATCGTGATGATGCACTTCGAGGACCTGGGCTTCTGCGACAAGGGAGAAGGCCCGGCCTTCGTGCAGTCGCACACGCTCACGCACGACGGCAGCTTTCCCAACAACACCAGCGGTGGCCAGCTTTCGGCCGGCCAGGCGGGCGCCGCGGGCGGCTTCCTGGGCATGACAGAGACGCTGCGCCAGCTCACCGGCCAGGCCGGGCCGCGCACCGTGCCCGACGCGCAACTGGGCCTGGTGGCGGGCTTCGGCATGGTCACCTACGACCGCTGCCTGTGCACGGGCGCCGTGATCCTTGGGAGACAGGAATGAACCGCCCATCCGCCATGAGAAGGGAGGCGCCATGACCATGCCCCTGATGCGCCCCAAGCGCAAGAACCCCGTCCTGCGTACCCGCCAGATGAACCTGCCGCCCTGGGCGCGCGGGCGCGAGGCGCTGGGCATCACCGCCGCGGCCGCCGAAGGCCGATTCGAGCTGCAGGTGTGCGAGGAATGCGGCACCGTGCAATACCCGCCGCGCGGCGCCTGCAAGCAGTGCCTCTCGACCGAACTGCGCTGGCGACTCCAGACCGGCGAGGGCGAACTGCTCAGCGCCACCACGCTGCACCACAGCAACGACCTGTTCTTCCGCGAGCGCCTGCCCTGGCGCCTGGGCATGGTCAAGCTGGACAGCGGCCCCTCCCTCATGGTCCACCTGCATGGCGAGGTGGGCGAGGCACCGCAGCGCGTGCGCGTGGGTGCCCGGCTCGACCGCGCCGGACAGGCGGTACTGATCGGATTCCCTTTTGAAGGAAGCACACACATGGCCGACGACCCGATGCTGCGCGAGATGACCAGCGACCCCAAGTTCCGCAAGGTGCTGGTGACGGACGGCAAGACGCCCGCCGGCCAGGCCCTGGTGCGCGCCCTGGTCAAGGCCGGCGCCGACATCGTCTGGGTCGGCCATGCCGAACCCTGGAAGCAGCTGGGTGGCCTGGAGGACATCAGCGCGCTGCCGCAGGTGACGCTGGTGCCGCTGGACCTGACCAATGGCCGCGCCATCACCGAGCTGGCCGGCTCGATCGGCGGCAAGGTGGACATCGTCATCAACAATGCGGAGGTGCACCGCACCTTCGGCATCGGCGCGCGGCGCGGCACCGACGTGGCCAAGCTGGAGATGGACATCAACTACTTCGGCCTGCTGCGGCTGGCACAGGAGTTCGGCCCGGCGCTCAAGGGCCGCTCGGCCGATGGCGCGATCGGGGCCACCGCCTGGGTCAATCTGCTGTCGATCTACGCGCTGTCCAACTTCCCGCCGCACGGCACCTTCAGCGCCAGCAAGGCCGCGGCCTATTCGCTGGCGCAGTGCCTGCGGGCCGAGATGCGGCCGGCCGGCATCCGTGTCATCAATGTCTTTCCCGGCCCCATCGACGACGAATGGAACCAGCACATGCCACCGCCCAAGCTGGGCCCGGACGCGCTGGCCAATGCCATCGTGAAGGCGCTGCGCGACGGCGTGGAGGACGTCTATCCCGGCGACGTGGCGCAGGAATGGCTGCAGCGCTGGCGTGACAACCCCAAGGTGCTCGAGCGCGAGCTGGCGACGAATGGTGGATGAGGCCACCGGCAAGGAGACACCCATGAGCAATGCAACCCTGCCCCCCGCTGCGGCACCCACCGGCCTCGACGCCCTGGCCGGCCTGGTGAGCGCCCTGGCCACCGGCCGCATCCGCGTGGTCGACCTCACGCAGACGCTGACGCCCGAGTTCCCGCAGATCGCGCTGCCGCCCGAAATGGGCCAGTGCTGGCCCTTCCGCATCGAGGAGGTGTCGCGCTACGACGAGCGCGGCCCGGGCTGGTACTGGAACAACTTCTCCTGCGGCGAGCACACGGGCACGCACTTCGACGCGCCCATCCACTGGATCTCGGGCCGCGACCTGCCCAACAACGCGGTGGACACCATCCCCGTGCAGAACTTCGTGGCGCCGGCCTGCGTGATCGACTGCTCGCCGCAGGTCAAGGACGACCCGGACTACCTGCTCACGCTGGAGGACATCGCCAAATGGGAGGCCGCGCATGGCCGCATCCCGAAGGGCGCCTGGGTGCTGATGCGGACCGACTGGTCCAAGCGCACCGACCCGGCCGAGTACCAGAACTTCGACGAGACGGGCCAGCACACGCCCGGCCCAAGCACGGCGGCGGTGCGCTTCCTGGTGGAAGAGCGCGACGTGCTGGGCTTCGGCTCCGAGGCCATCGGCACCGATGCCGGTCAGGGCTACCACCTGCGCCCGCCGTACCCCTGCCACTACTACATGCACGGCGCAGGCCGCTACGGCCTGCAATGCCTCTGCAACCTGGACCTGCTGCCGCCGGCCGGCGCGGTGCTCATCTGCCCGCCGCTGAAGATCGAGAAGGGCAGCGGCAGCCCGCTGCGCGTGCTGGCGCTGGTGGGGGCGGCATGAGCGCCGTGCAGGACCGCGGCGTCGCCGTCGTCACCGGCGGCAGCGCGGGCATCGGCAAAGCGATCTGCCAGGACCTGCTGGATGGCGGCTGGGAGGTGGTCAGCCTCGCGCGACGGCCCGCCGACATCGCCCATGCGCGGCTGCACAGCATCGAGGTGGACCTGAGCGACCGCGCCGCCACGGCCCAGGCAGTGGCCGAGGTCGCGTCGCGCTGGCAGGTGACGACCGTGGTGCACAACGCTGGCGTGATCCGCGCCGCCTTGCTGCCGCAGGTGCAGCTGACGGACCTCGACGCGCTGGTGGACCTGCACCTGGGCTGCGCCGTGCAACTGGTGCAGGCCGCGCTGCCGGCCATGCGCGCCGCCGGCTTCGGCCGGGTGGTGCTGCTCTCTTCGCGCGCGGCCCTCGGTCTGGCCACGCGCACCAGCTATTCGGCCACCAAGGCCGGCATGCTGGGCATGGCCCGCACCTGGGCGCTGGAGCTGGGCGGCGAGGGCATCACCGTCAACGTGGTCGCGCCCGGGCCCATTCGCACCGACATGTTCTACGACGTGGTCGATGCGGGCAGCGAGAAGGAAAAGGCGCTCGCGGCCAGCGTGCCCGTCAAGCGCCTGGGCGAGGCCGCCGATGTGGCACGGGCCGTGCGTTTCTTCGTGGAGCCGGCCAACAGTTTCGTGACCGGACAGGTGCTCTACGTGTGCGGAGGCACCAGCGTGGGGAGCCTGACGCTCTAGGGCGTGCATCGGCGCACCATGCTGCGCCGCGGCTTTCCACCATGAGGACAGTCCCCTTGCAACGCCTGGATGTGCTCGCTAGGATTGTTTAAGACTAAATAATTGATAAGTCATGTGCCAGTGCGGCAGCCGCAGGAGCGTGGAAGAGGCGGCCCGTCGACACCGGCGTTGTTCCACCGTGTTGCCACCGAATCAGATGGAGTTCGCGATGAAGATGATGAAGTCACTACGTCCCCTGCGCAGCCTGGCTGCCCTGGCCTGCGCCACGCTGCTGGGCGCCGCGGCGCCCGCCGCCATGGCCGCCGACTACAAGGTCGGCTTCATCACCTCGCTGTCGGGGCCCGTCTCGTCGCTGGGCATTCCCTACCAGAAGGGCATGGCCGCGGCGCAGGCCTTCAAGGGCGAGATCGACGGCAAGAAGGTGCAGGTCATCCAGCTCGACGACGCATCGGACCCGAGCACCGCGGCCCGCAATGCCCGCAAGCTGATCGACGAGGACAAGGTCGACGTCATCATCGGCACGGCCGGCTCGCCCGGCGCGCTGGCCATCGCCGCCGTGGCGCGCGAGACCAAGACGCCGCTCATTTCCATCGCCAATGCCAACCTGCCGGGCGAGGAGGGCGCCTGGATGGTCACGCTGCCGCAGCCGGCGCCGCTGATGGTCAGCGCGGTGGTGGACCGCATGAAGAAGTCCGGCGTCAAGACGGTGGGCTACATCGGCTTCTCCGACGCCTGGGGCGACCTGGTGTACGACGCGCTGCAGAAGAGCGCCGAGCCGGCCGGCATCAAGGTGGTCTCCAACGAGCGCTATGCGCGCGCCGATTCGTCGGTGACAGGCCAGGTGCTCAAGATCGTGGCGCTGCGGCCGGACGCGGTGCTCACCGGCACCTCGGGCACGCCCGGCGCGCTGCCCTACCTGGCGCTGGCCGAGCGCGGCTACAAGGGCCAGATCTACGGCATGCATGCGCTGATCAACCCCGACTTCGTGCGCGTGGGCGGAGCGTCCGTCGAGGGCCTGCTGGCGCCCACCGGCCCAGTGATCGTGGCCGAGCAGCTGCCGGCCGACAACCCCATCCGCAAGGTGTCGATGGACTTCCGCGCCGCCTACCAGAAGGCCAACGGCGCGGCGCCCACCGATGCCTTCTCGGCCTACAGCTTCGACGCCTGGCTGATCTTCCTGGACGCCGCCAAGCGCGCCTCGGCCAAGGCCGAGCCGGGCACACCGCAGTTCCGCGTGGCCTTGCGCGATGCCATCACCAGCACGAAGGAGCTGGCTGGCACCCACAGCGTCTACAACTTCACGCCCAACGACCGCTACGGTTCGGACGAGCGCTCGCGCGTGGTCGTGCGGCTCGAAAAGGGCCAGTGGAAGCTGGTGCCCTGAGCCGCTTTCAGCTGCCCGGCATTTGGGCGACCGCTTTCGCACTTCGTTGAGCGGATGCCGGCGGCAGCCGCTCCGCCCGGCCGCTTCTTTGCTCCTTCCTTTTCTTTCCATTTTTCGGAGTCCCTCCCGATGGCCTCTCGTGTGCTTCGTCCCCTCGCCCTGCTGGCTGCCTCGGCCTTCGCCGTCGGCGCCTTCGCGGCCGACCTCAAGGTGGGCGTCATCAGCTCGCTCTCCGGCCCGGTGTCGGCGCTGGGCATCCCGTACGAGAAGGGCATCCGCGCCGCCCATGCGCAGATGCCCACCATCGGCGGCCGCAAGGTCGAGCTGATCGTGCTGGACGATGCCTCCGACCCGACCACGGCCGGCCGCAATGCCCGCAAGCTGGCCACCGAGGACAAGGTGGACGTGCTCATCGGCACCTCCGGCGTGCCGGGTGCCATGGCCATCGCCGCCGTGGCGCGCGAGCTGAACGTGCCACTGATCTCGCCGACGCCGGTGTCGCTGCCGGGCGCCGAGAACGGCTGGACGGTGTCGGTGTCGCAGCCCTTCGAGTTGATGGTCGCCGCCGTGGTGGACAAGATGAAGGCGGCGGGCGTCAAGACGGTGGCCTTCATCGGCTTCTCCGACGCACTGGGCGACCTGGCCTACGACTCGCTGGTCAAGAGCGCGGGCGAGGCCGGCATCAAGGTGGTGGCCAACGAGCGCTATGCGCGCACCGACAGCTCGGTGGCGGGCCAGGTGCTCAAGATCGTCGCGCAGCGGCCCGACGCGGTGTTCGCCGGCAACTCGGGCACGCCCGGCGCGCTGCCCTACCTGGCGCTGGCCGAGCGCAACTACAAGGGGCGCATCTACGGCACGCACGGCCTGATCAATGCCGACTTCGTGCGCGTTGGCGGCAAGTCCATCGAGGGCCTGGAAGTGCCCAGCGGCCCGGTGCTGGTGGCCGAGCAGCTGCCGGCCGACAACCCGATCCGCAAGGTGTCGATGGACTTCCGTGCCGCCTACCAGAAGGCCAATGGCGCGCCGCCGGTCGATGCCTTCTCGTCGTACACCTACGACGCCTACCTGCTGCTGGCCAATGCCGCGGCGCGCGCGAAGGGCGAGCCCGGCACGCCGGCCTACCGCCAGTCGCTCAAGGACGCCATCGTCGCCACCCGCGAGCTGGTGGGCACGCACGGCATCTACAACTTCACGCCCGACAGCCGCTATGGCTCGGACAAGCGCGCGGTGGTGATCGTGCGGATGGAAAAGGGCCAGTGGAAGCTGGTGCCCTGAGCCTCGGCTGACGACGCCCGGCCATGACCGCCTACCGCCACGACCCCGCCGCGATCCAGGCCCTGGTGCAGGACCGGCGCGTTCACCGCGACCTGTACCTGAGCCAGGAGCTCTTCGCGCTGGAGCAGGAGCGCTTCTTCGCCCGCACCTGGCAGTTTGCCGGCCACGCGAGCGAGGTGCCGGCTGCCGGCGACTACTGCACGCGGGAGATCGCGGGCCGGCCGCTCCTCATGGTGCGGCAGGCCGATGGCGGCGTGGGCGTCTTCTACAACCGCTGCGCTCACAAGGGCGCCCAACTGGTCACCGAAGAGCGCGGCAACACCGGCCGCTTCTTCCGCTGCCCCTACCACGCCTGGACCTACAAGCTGGACGGCGCGCCGCTGGCCCTGCCACTGAAGGCGGGCTACGAGGGCACGGGTCTGGCGCAGTGCGAATCGGGCCAGGGCCTGCAGCCCGTGGCAGGCGTCGCCGTGTACCGCGACTTCGTCTTCGTGCGCCTGGCGAAGGACGGCCCGGGCTTCGACGCGTACTTCGGCGACATCCTGCAGATGATCGACAACATGGTCGACCGCTCGCCCGAGCGCCGGCTGACGGTGGCCGGCGGCGTGCTGCGCAATGTCATCCACTGCAACTGGAAGATGTACCTGGAGAACATCAACGACACGGTGCATCCCATGTCCACGCATGAGTCGGCCACCCAGGCGGCCAACGCGCTGTGGAAGGACCAGCCGGCCGATGCGCCCAAGCCGATGGCCATGGAGCAGATCCTGCCCTTCGGTTCGGGCTACGACTTCTTCGATCGCATGGGCGGGCGTGTGTACCCCAACGGCCACAGCGTGCTGGGCACGCGCTTCAGCATCCATTCCAGCTATGCGCAGTTGCAGGACTACGAGGATGCGCTGCGCGCCGCCCTGGGCGAGGAGCGCGCCAACGAGGTGCTGCAGCGCTCGCCGCAAAACGCGGTGCTCTTTCCCAGCCTGTCGGTCAAGGGCTCGCCGCAGGCCATCCGCGTGATCCGACCTCTGGCGGCGGACCGCACGCTGGTGGAGGCCTGGAGCTTCCGCGCCGAGGGCGCCCCCGAGCTGCTGCTGCAACGTTCGATGAACTACAACCGGCTGGTGTTCTCGCCCATGTCGGTGGTTGCGCATGACGACGTGCACCTGTTCGAGAGCATGCAGCAGGGCCTGCGCGGCGAGGGCAACGAATGGGTCAGCCTGCACCGCGGCTTTGCCGAGGGCGAGCGCAGCGACGTGGTGGAAGAGACCAGCGGCACCGACGAGCGCCTCATGCGCAACCAGTTCCGCGCGTGGGCACGGTGGATGGGGGAGGCTGCATGACGCTTTCTGCCGAGGACTTCGTCGTCCACGAAGCCGAGCTGATCGACGACCGCTGCTGGGACGACTGGCTGGCCCTCTTCGCGCCCGATGGCCGTTACTGGATCCCGCTGCAGGGCGCTGCGCAGGCCGACGACCAGACCCACAACGCGCTGGCGCTCGAAGACCGGCTGCTGCTCGAACTGCGCGTCAAGCGACTGCACAGCCCGCGTGCCCATTCGCAGCATCCGGCCAGCCGTTGCCAGCATGTGCTGCAGGCACCTCGGCGTCTGTCCGCCACACCGGCCGGCGGCGAGTCCATCCGCCTGCGCACCGCCTTCCTCTACATCGAATCTCGCGGCCCGCAGCAGGTGCTGCTGGCCGGCCACTGCATCCACACGCTCGTGCCCGGCGGGCCGCTGGGCTGGCTGATCCACGAGAAGCGGGTCAACCTGCTCGATGCGGGCCAGCCGCTGCCGGCCATCCAGTTGTTCGTCTAGTCCCTTCCGTCCCTGCCTCTCCCAACCAGGAGTTCCTCCATGAAGAAGAAGCTGATGTCCCTCGGCCGCGGTGCGCTGGCTGCCGGTGCCCTGGTCGCGGCCGCGGTTGCCGCCCAGGCGGCCGACCTCAAGGTCGGCCTGAGCGTGTCGCTCTCCGGCCCGAACTCCTCGCTGGGCGTGCCCTATGCCAAGGGCATGCAGGCCGCGCTGGCCTACAAGGGCGAGATTGCCGGGCGCAAGGTGCAGCTCATCGTGCTGGACGACGGCTCCGACCCCACCACTGCCGGCCGCAACGCCCGCAAGCTGGTGGAAGAGGACAAGGTCGACGTGCTGATGGGCACCTCGGGCGTGCCCGCCGCCATCGCCATGGCGCAGGTGGGCCGCGAT
The DNA here is from genome assembly GCF_040544975.1 of Pseudacidovorax sp. 1753. Taxonomy (NCBI): domain Bacteria; kingdom Pseudomonadati; phylum Pseudomonadota; class Betaproteobacteria; order Burkholderiales; family Comamonadaceae; genus Pseudacidovorax; species Pseudacidovorax sp. 1753. The sequence continues at coordinate 100,719 of NZ_JBEPKY010000007.1, forward strand.
GCCAAGGTGCCGATGATCGGCCTCACGCCCATCCTGCTGAACCCGGCGGACAACGCCTGGGTGATGACGGTGGCCCAGCCCACGCAGCTGATGATCGACGCGGTGGTACAGCGCATGAAGAAGGACGGCGTGCGCAGCGTGGGCTACATCGGCTTCTCGGACGCCTGGGGTGACCTGGTGTTCAGCGCCCTCAACCAGGCGGCCAAGGATGCCGGCATTCAGGTGCTGGGCAACGAGCGCTATGCACGCTCCGACCAGTCGGTCACCGGCCAGGTGCTCAAGCTGCTGGCCATGCGGCCCGACGCGGTGATGACCGGGGGTGCCGGCACGCCGGGTGCCTTGCCCTTCCTGGCCCTGGCCGAGCGCGGCTTCAAGGGCAAGGTCTATGGCCAGCACGGGCTGATCAACCCCGACTTCGTGCGCGTGGTCGGCGCGGCGGGGCAGGGCGCGCTGATGCCCACCGGCCCCGTCATCGTGGCCGAGCAGCTGCCGGCCGACCATCCGACCCGCAAGATGGGCCTGGCCTTCCGAGACATCTACCAGAAGGTCAACAACGCGCCCACCAGCGATGCCTTCTCGGCCTATTCCTTCGACGGCTGGCTGGTGTTCGCCGACGCCGCCCAGCGCGTGCTGGCGGCCGGCAAGGGCGAGCCCGGCACGCCCGAGTTCCGCGCCGCCCTGCGCGATGCCATCTTCAGCACCCGCGAGGTGGTGGGCACGCACGGCGTCTACAACTTCAAGCCCGGCGACCTGTACGGCGTGGACGAGCGCGCCCGCGTGATCGTCACGCTCGACAAGGGCCAGTGGAAGCTGGCGCCCTGAGCGCCCGCGGACGCATCCGACACATGGGAAAGAACGCAATGACGCAAAGGACCGCCCGACCATGACCTGGGACGTCGCCCTCATCCTGGGCATCGACGGTTTGGCCAACGGTGCCATCTATCTGCTGGCCGGCATCGGACTGGTGCTGATCTTCTCGGTCACGCGGGTGGTGTTCGTGCCTTTCGGCGACATCGCGGCTTTTTCCGCGCTGACGCTGGCCGCCTTCGAGACCGGCAAGCTGCCGCCCACCATCGGCATGGTGATCTTCCTGGCCGCGCTGGCGCTGCTCACCGAGGTGGGCAGCCTGCTGCGCAAGGGCGAGTCGCGGCACATTCCGAAGGCACTGCTTTTGTGGGGCGTGCTGCCGCTGGTGCCCTGCGCCATCGCCTGGGCCGCCGCGCGCGCCGGCGTGCCGGTCGCGCTGCAGATCGTGGCCTCGGTGCTGTTGGTGGTGCCGGTCGCACCGCTGCTGGCGCGGGTGGTCTTCCAGCCCATCGCCGATGCCTCGGGGCTGGTGCTGCTGATCGTCTCGCTGGCGCTGCATTTCCTGCTGTCGGGCCTGGGCCTGCTGTTCTTCGGGCCCGAGGGCTCGCGCACCAGCGCCTTGACCTCAGCCACGTTCACGCTCGGCGACGGCTTCACCGTCAGTGGCCAGGTGGTGCTGATGGTGAGTGCGGCCATCGTGCTCAGCGGCCTGTTCTTCCTGGTGTTCGAGCGCACCGTGACCGGCAAGGCGCTGCGGGCCACCGCGGTCAACCGCACGGGTGCGCGGCTGGTGGGCATCCGGCCCGCGCGCACCGCGCTGCTGGCCTATGGCTGCGCCTCGCTGCTGGCGGGGCTGATCGGCGTGCTGATCGCGCCCGTCACTACGATGTACTACGACTCGGGCTTCATCATCGGCCTGAAGGCCTTCGTGGCCGCCATCATTGGCGGGCTGGTGAGCTACCCGGTGACGGCCATCGGCGCGCTGGCCGTCGGCATCATCGAAAGCTTTGCCTCCTTCTGGAGCGGGGCGCTCAAGGACGTGATCGTGTTCAGCCTGCTGATCCCGGTGCTGATGGCGCGCTCGTACATGGCGCGCCACCACGAGGAAGAAGCCGAGGAGATCGACCAATGAAGCGCGGCACTTCCGCATTCGTCATCGCGGCGGTGGTCGTCGTGCTGGCCCTGCTGCCGGCGGTGGCCGGCAGCTTCACCGTCTCGTTGCTCAACGACATCGGCATCGGCGCGCTGGTGGCGCTGGGGCTGGTGCTGCTGACCGGCGTGGGCGGTGCCACGTCGTTCGGACAGGCAGCCTTCGTGGGCATTGCGGCCTACTCGACGGCCTGGCTCACCACGGCGCAGGGCCTGTCGCCCTGGCTGGGGCTGCCCTTCGCGCTGCTGCTGACGGGCCTTTCGGCCTTGGCCATCGGCGCGCTCACGCTGCGGCTGGGCGGGCACTTCCTGCCGCTGTCCACCATCGCGTGGGGGCTGTCGATCGCGCTGCTCTTCGGCAACGTGGACGGACTGGGACGGCATACGGGCCTGTCCAACATTCCGCCGCTTCGCATCGGCAACTGGGCGCTGTCGGACCCGCGCTCCATCTACTACCTGATCTGGGCCATCGTGGGCCTGGCCTGCCTGTTCAGCCACAACCTGCTCAATTCGCGACCCGGCCGCGCCATCCGCGGGCTGCGCGGCGGCGCCACGCTGCTGGCGAGCGTGGGAGCCGATGCCTACCGCGTCAAGCTCACGCTCTTCGTCACGGCCGCGCTGTTCGCGGGGCTGGCGGGCTGGCTCTATGCGCACATGAACCGCTTCGTCAGCCCTTCGCCCTTCGACGTGCGGGCCAGCATCGAGTACCTGCTGATGGCCCTGGCCGGCGGCCTGGGCAGCCTGGCGGGCGCGCTGGTGGGCGCGGGCCTGGTGCTGGTGCTCAAGAACGTGCTGCAGGACGTGCTGCCGCTGGTCACCCAATGGGCCGGCCAGCTGGAAGCCGTGACCTTCGCGGCCCTGTTCATCGCGCTGCTGCACTTCGCGCGCGGCGGCGTGATGGGCTATGTGCGCCGCTGGCGCCTTCGCCGCGGTGCACGCGCGCCCGTCGCCGTGCCCGAACTGGCCGCACCGGTGCCGCCCCTGGCGCAGCGCGCCATGCCGGCGCGCGGCACGCCGCTGCTGTCGGTGCAGGGCGCCGTGAAGCGCTTCGGCGGGCTGGTGGCGGTCAACGACGTGAGCTTCGACGTGCAGGCCGGCGAGATCGTGGGCCTGATCGGGCCCAACGGCGCGGGCAAGTCGACGATGTTCAACCTGCTCACGCGCACGGCGCAGATGACCTCGGGCCGGGTGCAGTTCCTGGGCCAGGACATCAGCACGATGCAGCAGCGCGACGTGGCCCGGCTGGGCCTGGCGCGCACCTTCCAGCACGTCAAGCTGCGTCCGCACATGAGCCTGCTGGACAACGTGGCCCTGGGCGCCCATGCCCGCGCGGGTGCCGGCGTGCTGCGCGCCGGCCTGCGGCTGGACCGGCAGGAAGAGCGCCAGATCCTGCAGGAGGCCCAGCGCCAGCTGGACCGCATCGGCCTGGGCGATCGCGCCCATGAGATGGCCGGCGCGCTGCCCCTGGGAACCCAGCGCATCCTGGAGATCGCCCGCGCCCTGGCGGCCGACCCCGTGCTGCTGGTGCTGGACGAGCCCGCCGCGGGCCTGCGCCGCAAGGAGAAGATGGCCCTGGGCGACCTGCTGCGCAAGCTGCGTGACGAGGGCGTGACCATCCTGATCGTGGAACATGACATGGACTTCGTGATGAAGCTGGTGGACCGCCTGGTGGTCATGAACTTCGGCTCCAAGCTGGTCGAGGGCGTGCCCGCCGCGGTGCGCGCCGACGAGCGGGTGCAGGCGGCCTACCTGGGGAGCACGGTATGAGCGATACGCCCATGCTGGAGATCGCCGACCTGCACGTGGGCTACGGCCAGGTCGAGGCGGTGCGCGGTGTCTCGCTGGCCTTGCAGCCGGGGCAGATCATCTCGGTCATCGGGCCCAACGGCGCGGGCAAGACCACGCTGCTGGCGGCGGCCATGGGCCTGCTGCCTTCGCGCGGCACGATCCGCTTCGAGGGCGAGGACCTGGCCGGGCTCGACGTCGAATCGCGTGTCGAGCGCGGCCTGTGCCTGGTGCCCGAGAAGCGCGAACTCTTCGGCGAACTCACCGTGCTGGACAACCTGCGCCTGGGTGCCTATTCGCGCCGCCTGCGCTCGGACGCGCTGCGACAGCGGCTCGACGGCGTGTATGCGCGCTTTCCGCGCCTGGCCGAGCGTCGGGGGCAACGTGCCGACACGCTCTCGGGCGGCGAGCGGCAGATGCTGGCCGTGGGCCGCGCGCTGATGTCCGCGCCGCGCCTCCTGATGCTCGACGAGCCCAGCCTGGGGCTGGCGCCGCTCATCGTGCAGGAGATCCTGTCCATCGTGCGGCAGCTGCGCGAGGACGGCGTCTCGATCCTGCTGGTGGAACAGAACGCCCGCGCCGCGCTGGAAAGCTCGGACTTCGGCTACGTGCTGGAGACGGGCGAGGTGGCGCTGTCGGGCGACTCGGCGGCGCTCGCCGACGACGAGCGCGTGCGTGCGACCTACCTGGGCGGCGGCACCCATGACGACGACTGAGGCCGACGCCCTGCTGCCGGTGGCGCAGCGCACGCTGCCGCAGATGCTGCGGCGGCAGGCCGAGCGCTTCGGCGACGCGCCGGGGGTGCGCATCGGCGGCCAGCGCTGGGGGCATGGCGAGGTGCCGCACCGCGCCGCGGCCCGGGCGGGCGCGCTGCAGGCTGCCGGCATCGAACGCGGCGACCGTGTGGCCATCCTCGCGGGCAACCGGCCGGAGTTCCTGGAGGCCTTCCTCGGCTGTGGCTGGGCCGGCGCGGTGGCGGTGCCGGTCAACACGGCGTCCATGGGGCCGCAGATCGAATACTTCCTGGCCAACAGCCAGGCGAAGCTGCTGGTCATCGAGGCCCAGTACCTGCCGCGGCTGGCCACGGCCGACCTGGCGCGCACGTCGCTGCAGCGCATGTGGGTGCTGGAAGGCGAGGACGGCACGCCTGGCGTCGATCTGCCGGGCGTCGTCGTTGAAGCCTGGCCAGCGGCCGGCGAGGCGGTCGCGGCGGCCGAGGTCGGCCCCGCCGATACGCTGGCCATCCTCTACACCTCCGGCACCACCGGTCCATCGAAAGGCGTGCTCTGCCCGCATGCCCAGTACTACTGGTGGGGCGCCAACAGCCTGCGCGTGCTGGGCGTGCGCGCCGACGATGTGCTGTGCACCACGCTGCCGCTGTTCCATATCAATGCCCTCAACACCTTTGCCCAGGCCTGTTTGTCGGGCGCCGAGGTGGTGTTCGAAGGCCGCTTCTCGGCCTCGGGCTTCTGGCCTTCGATGCGGTCCTGCGGCGCCACGGTGGTCTACCTGCTGGGCGCCATGGTGCCGATCCTGCTTGCGCAGCCCGAAGGCGCCGCCGAACGCGAGCATCGCGTGCGCATCGGACTGGGCCCGGGCGTGCCAGGCGCCGCGGGCCAGGCCTTCGCGGCCCGCACCGGCGTGCGCCTGCTCGAAGGCTATGGCTCCACCGAGACCAACTTCGTCATCGCCACCGCGCCCGATTCGCCGCGCGGTGGCGTGATGGGCTGGGTGCTGCCCGGCTTCGAGGCCCGCGTGGCCGACGAGCACGATGCCGAGTTGCCCGACGGCCAGGCCGGCGAGCTGCTGCTGCGCGCGCATGAGCCGCATGCCTTCGCGAGCGGCTACTTCAACATGCCCGACAAGACCGTCGAGGCCTGGCGCAACCTCTGGTTCCACACCGGGGACCGCGTGGTGCGCGAGCCCGATGGCGCCCTGCGCTTCGTGGACCGCATCAAGGACGCGATCCGCCGCCGGGGCGAGAACATCTCTTCCTTCGAGGTCGAGCAGGTGCTGCAGAGCCATCCGGCCGTTGCGACCGTGGCGGTGTACCCCGTGCGCTCCGAACTGGCCGAGGACGAGGTGATGGCCGCGCTGATCCTGCGCGAAGGCCAGGCCCCGGCACCGCAGGAACTGGCCGACTGGTGCGAGGCGCGCCTGCCGTACTTCGCGGTGCCGCGCTGGTTCGACATCGTCGACGACCTGCCGCGCACCGAGAACGGCAAGGTGCAGAAGTACAAGCTGCGCGAGCGTGGCGTCACGCCCACCGCATGGGAGCGGCCGCCGCAGGCGCGCGCCCGCCGGGCCTGAGCATGCCGGCGCCACCTTCCGCCCCCGTGCTGGCCGGCCGCGTGGCCCTGGTCACCGGCGCGGCGCAGGGGCTGGGCCTGGCCATGGCCCATGCGCTGGGACAGGCCGGTGCGCGCGTGCTGATGGCCGACGCGCAGGCGGCGGTGCACGACGCTGCCGCACCACTGCGGGCCGAAGGGCTGGAGGTGCGGGCCGTGGTGGCCGACGTCGCGGCGGAGGCCGGCTGGCAGCAGATGCTGCAGGCCGGCTGCGACGCGTGGGGCTTCGTCGACGTGCTCGTCAACAACGCGGCGCGCACCGTCTCCACTCCGCTGTGGGACATCGCGGTGGAGGAATGGGACGCCCTCATGGCCGTCAACCTGCGCGGCTGCTTCCTGGGTTGCCGTGCCTTGGGTGCGCACATGCGCTTGCGGGGGCAGGGCGGTCGGATCATCAACCTGGCGTCGCTCGCCGGTCAGCAGGCGAGCGCGGCCACGGGCCTCCATTACGCCGCCTCCAAGGCCGGCATCCTGGCGCTCACGCGCGGCTTGGCCACGGAACTGGCGGCCGACCGGATCACCGTCAATGCCTTGGCCCCGGCGGCCATCCGCAGTCCGGCGCTGGAGGCCCTGGCGCCCGACCGGCAGGAAGGACTGTTGAGCGCCATTCCCCTGGGCCGTTTCGGCGAGCCCGAGGAGGTCGCCGCGGCGGCGGTCTTTCTGGCATCGGACGCGGGGGCCTTCATCACGGGCGCGACGCTGGACATCAATGGCGGGCGGCTGATGCGTTGATGGCCCATTGCGCGACACACGGTCTTCCTTCACCGGACACCCATCGGCGTGCAGCCGGCGAACGGCTCGCGTGGGCGAGGTGATGGGCACGCCCGGCGCCGACAGCCGAAGGCAGGCCTGCCGGCTATGCTCGGCGGCAGGGATCCGGCATGCGCTGGCCGGCGGGTGGGGGCGTGATGGGGCGCCCCGGCCCCACGAGCGTGACTGAAGACACAACAACAGGACAACCCGAATGGCCACCCATTCCAAGCATTTCCGCCTCGTCGAGTCGCTGGGCGACGAACACATCGGCCTGGAGGCCCGTGCCCAGGTCGACGACCACCTGGACACCAAGATCTGGCTGCGCCTCTTGGCCTGCAGCACACAGATCGAGCAGCAGATCCGCCAGCAGTTGCGCACCCGTTTCGGCACCACGCTGCCGCGCTTCGACTACCTGGCCCAGCTCGACCGCTATCCGGAGGGGCTGCGCATGAATGTGCTGTCGCGCTACCTGATGGTGACCGGCGGCAATGTGACGGGCCTGACCGATCAGTTGGTGAAAGAGGGTCTGGTCGAGCGCATCGACGACCCCGAAGACCGCCGGTCCTGGCGCGTGTGCCTGACCGACAAGGGCCGCACCGAATTCGCCGCCATGGCGGCCGAGCACGAGAAATGGCTGATCGCGATGTTCCAGGGCCTGCCCGCGGGCAGCAAGGAAGCCCTGTACGAGCACCTGGGCCGCCTGCGGGTTCACCTGGTGCAAAAGCCCGCCGAGCCGGAAGGCGGCGCGGGGGCCGAGAAGCGCGCGGCGCGCAAGCCGCGCAAATGAAAACGCCCGCAGTGGCCGAAGTCACTGCGGGCATTCGCATGGATTGGTCGGAACGGCGGGATTCGAACTCGCGACCCTCTGCTCCCAAAGCAGCCTGTCAAACCTGGAAAATCAACGACTTAGGTCGTTTCTGTCTAACTTCTGGAGGCCCGCTTTTCGGCCGACTTCCGAGGGAAGCAGAAAGCGAAGTTAGACAGCTTCGCTACCTCGTCGCGCCTACCTGCCGGGCCTTCTTCTGGCGCACGTAGTCGGCGGTCTGCGACTCGGTGGAGTGGCCGCCCATGCGCTGGGCCTTGCGGATGCCCTCCACCTCTTCGACGTCCGTCAGCGCCTTCGCGCGCAGGTCGTGGAAGTGTGCGTTCTTCACGCCGGCCCGCTCCCGGGCCCGCGTCCAGGCTGTCGATGCGCCGTCGTAGGTGTAGCGCTGGCCGTTGAGCTTGCTGAACACCCAGATCGAGCTGACCGGCTTCACCTTGCCGGGCTCGCCGTCCTTGCCTGGCAGGGCGGGCGGGTTCTTCAGCCGTTCCACCAGCGCTTTCAGGCGCGGCGTCCACTTGATCGTGATGCGCACGCCGGTGCTGTCCTCGGTCTTGCTGGGCTCGAAGTGGATCCCGTCCTGGCGGATGTCCGACCACGACAGGGAAAGCAGGTCGCCGATGCGCTGGCCTGTCAGGTAGGCCATGTCCATCAGGCAGCAGATGGTGAAGCCGGAGCGCGTGCGCAGGCCGTCCTTGCCTCGCATGGCCGCGGCCTTGATGCGGCGCACCTCGGAGTCGGTCAGGTAGCGCGTGCGGGCCTTGGTGGCCATCGTGGGTACCGAGTCGACGGGATTGGAGCCGGGCGGTCGCATGTCCTTCGACTCGGCGTAACGCAGGCGCTCCCGCAGCGCCGTGCGGTAGGCGTTGTAGCTGCGCGGCATGCTGCGGAACTGGGCCAGGAACTCGGCCACCACCTTGGGCGTGATCTGGGCCGCCTTGAACTCGGCGAAGGCCTCGGAGATCACGCGGTTGTGCGTGCGGTCGTTGGCCTGGGTCTTCGGCTTGTGCCGGCTGCCGATCTCCTTCATCCAGTCCTCGCACACCTTGGGCATGCGATCGTCGCCGGAGAGCTCGGCTGCGCCCAGCTTGGCCAGGGCCGCGTACATGGCCGGCAGGCCGTCCTTGACGGCGGACAGGCGGATCCAGCGCCGCTTGGCGCCGTCGGCCCTGACGCGGTAGAAGGCGCCGTGCTTCTCGAACACCCCGGCCGGCAATGCGGCGCGCTTCTTCCTGGGGGTGGGCTGGGGCTTCATCGGGTGACAGGACGTAGGCGGGGCTCGGATTGGCCGATGGATTCTCTGGCGCAGGTGCCGCCAGCGCACACGGCCAGGTAGTGGGCGCGCTCGAGGATCACCTCGCCGGTGACCCGCGAGCGCCGCGCCCGCCAGAATCCCTGGCGCAGCAGTTCCTCGTGCTGCTCGTGGGGTCGGCGGTAGCCGCCGCTCACCTCGACCAGCTCGGCAGGAGAGAGGACCAGTTCGAAGCGGGCTTCGTTCGCAGGCTGCTTCGTGGTGTCCACGGCGGAATGGCGGTTCATACTCGCACTCCATGGCCAAACCGACCCGCACCGCTGGAGAACTGCACCGCCTCGTGCTCGAACGGGTCGAGCGGCTTCCCGGCCTTGAAGGGCTTGAGACCGACATCCATCGTGGCGCGGTGGTGGGCACTGGCGGCCATGGCGACGAGGCGCCGAACTGGACGATCCGCACGGCTGTGCCGCCCAGCGGCTGGCGGCTGGACGTGGCGCGCGTCATCCGCGAGGTGCAGATGCGATACGACCTGGACGAGTAGAGCGGTCATTCCGGCAGGTCCTTCAGCGCTTCGTCCCGGGCCGCGTTCAGTTGCGCCATCTTGCTGGCGTCGCCGCCACGGTCAGGATGGTGGAGCCCAGCCAGGCGGCGATAGGCTTCCTGCAACTGCGCGCGGGTCGCCACCTCGGCGCCGAAGACCTCGCGCCAGGCGGCGGGCGCCGGCGCGGGCAAGGCGGCGAAGCCGGTGAATGCGGCCTCCAGCATGTCACCCGTCCCCCATCGAGCGATGCCGCGCAGCGCTTCGATCGTCTTCGCGATCGCCTGCATGTTGTGTTCGACTTTCTCCCATCGGTCGCAGGCGAAGACGACCTGCCGCTTCTTGTAGAGGAAGTACACCGCGACGCCAGGGTCGGCAGGGGCGCGCTGATTGGCCAGCGGCAGGCCATCGCGGCGCAGTGCGATGTTCGTGCTCAGGACGATGGCCGGGTCTGGCCAGCGGCCTGCGAGGCGGCCGATCTCGGCAACGATGTTGTCGCGGGCTCGGGTAAACGTCACCTCGAACTTGGCGCGTTCGCGGTCCCAGCGGTTGGTGCGCTTCCGGCTGGCTGGCCAGTGGAGGGGGTAGGCTTCGGTGGTCATTGAGGGGCCTCCGCTGGCGCGTTGGCCAGCTCCAGCAGCACGTCGGCATGGCAGGATGCCCCGGGCTTGCACCAGCATGCGAGGTTCTTGCCGCGCAGTGGCGTCAAGTCGAGCAGCGGCGCGGTTTCACAGGCGAAGCGAAGCACGGGATCGGTGCGCCCGGAATTCTCGGCCGTCCATGGGTTGCCCCAGCGGGTAGAGCGGTCGACCTTCACCTTGTTCTCGGGCATCCGCCAACCCTTGGCGCGGCTGAGCTGGATGCGCACGGGCTTCTCGGTGGGCGTGGTGGTCTTGACCTTCATGACCCTGCCTCCTCGCGCAGTCGCTGCACCTCCTGAGCCAGCGCATCGCGCTCGGCCAGAAGGGCCATGGCCGCGCGCTGCAGGGGCGTCTGCACCACGGCGCGCTCCACCACGTAGCCGGCGAACCGCTCGGGGTAGTCGCGCTGGTGTTCGGCCAGCCAGGCGCGAGCTTCCCGCTCAGGGTCCAGGCTGTTATTGCGGTTGAACCACATGACGATGCCGTCGCCCTTGATGACACGCCACTCCTCACGGCCCGCGCACAGGTCGCGCACCTTGCCGTCTTCGACCGTCGGGATACTCATGACGCCACCTCGCTCTGTGGGCTTGGAATTGAGCACCGAGCAATGTCGCGGAGTTCAGCGCCGGAGAACGTGAAGGGGCGAAGCCGCTGCTCCAGCAACTTCCGGTTGTGTTCGTTGATGGACTCCACCATGCGAGCGCCTATGGCCTTCGCCTCTATGCGCAAGATCGCGCTCAGTGCGATGGAGAACTCCCGATCCACGTTCAGCTTGCGGCGGCGTTGGCGCTGCGTGGTCATGACGGCACCCCATCCCAGGTGAGGCCGTCCAGCAGGCGGCCGGCGGCCTTCTTGCCTACCTTGACCATTGCATAGGCATTCCGCAGACCCGTGGAGCTCGGCTTCGCAGTCTTGCCGTCGACGTCCAGCCAGATAGCTGCGTTGCGGCTCATGTCGCTGTCGAAGTGACCATTGGCCTCTGACGCGATTTGCCACTCGCCCCACTGCTTGAAGAGGAATGGCACGCCCGCCTGGGCGCACTGGTCGCGCAGACAGCGGGCCCAGTCCGGATGCATGGGCCTCGCGCTGTGGCCGCTCTCGCCGCCGACGATCACCCAATCCAAGGCCTCCAGCACGTTGGTGCCGTCAGCCGGATTGCCTCGGTTGGCGAAAAGGCCCTCGAAGCTCACCGGCCCCAGCAGCGGCTCCATCGATAGGAACCGCTTCGTGGCGGGCACGGCCAGCAACTTCGAGATATCGCGGTCGGCCTCGGGCTGGTTGCAGATGGTGGCGCCCAGCCAGACGTTCTTCGGCGGGTTGCCGGTGCGCCACTGGTGGGCGAGCAGGTCGCCTGCATGACTTCCTGGGCGCGGCAGGTCGGCAATCTCATCGACCAGCCGGATCACATTCCCGACGCGCTTGGTCAGCAATAGCCAGTCAAGATTCGGGGTTTCGGCGATCAACTTGAACAGGTCGCGGCGCCAAGCTGGGTCCACCTCGTTGTCAAAGACGTCGGCGAGGGAGGCGCAGAACACACGGAAGCGCAGGCCCTCAGCCTTGGCCTGGGCATCCCACTTGATCGGCTTCGCCCAGTTGGCCGGCGTGGTGCGCACGCGGGGCGCGCCCGGGCCCCACTTGCCGACCTTCGCACCGGCGCGCTTGCTCCAGCCCTCCGCATAGCAGAGGTCGCAGCCGTCGCTGACCTTCGTGCAGCCAGTCCAGGGGTTGAACGTGTGGTCCGTCCACTCGATCTTGCTGTTCTCAGCCATGGAAGAGCTCCTCGGTGCGTGCTGCGCGCGCGGGCTTCGCCGCCAGCTTGCGCTCGATGGAAAGGATGGTGCGGTCCGGTGCGCCGGCCAATCGCTCACGCCAGCCGTCCTCAAAGACTGGCTTGAAGTCGGCTGCCAGAAGCGCGTGGGTCCTGGGGCGCAGCTTCTGGAGAAGTTCGGGGTTCGTCACGAAGAGACGGAACATCTCGGCGAACCATTCGCCGTCGTCCGGGCAGTAGGAGGTCAGGGGCTGCTCGTTGCCGCTGCGCTTGCGAATGCCGATGCTGTAGTCGCCGCGGTACCGATCGCGCCTGGTGCTGCGCGTCATGTCCACATGGTGGCCCAGCTCGTGCGCAATCACGCCATAGGGGGTCCGGTCGACCGAGTGGCCCGGGAAGGACCACTGCATGCCGGCGAACCCGATGGAGGCGCACTTGTCGACGCAGATGCGGATCTCGATGGGGCGGTAGTAGGCGCAGGCGTCGAAGGCCCAGATGCGCCGTTCGACTGTGACGACGGGCGGCACGAGCAGGCCATTCGGTGCGCAGAACTGGCGCATCAGCTCGATGCCGCGGTCCAGCATCGATTGCTTCGTCTCCCAGCTCATGCCGCACTGCCTACCTTGCTGGAGCCGCTGGTGCGGGCACGGTCTGCTGCGATGCCGATGCGCGCGTAACGCAGGAAGGTGGCGCGGTCCTGCGGTGCCAAGTGGCGGCCATGGGCGGCGCGGCTGTACGCCTTCAGCAGCGTCACGTCGTCCGGCACTGCGAAAGCAGAAACAGGTGCTGGGGCCTGCTCCACGGCGGCCGGTGCGGACTGTGCAGCGTCAGCGACGGTCAGCTTGCCTTCCAACACGCCGATGAGGTTGCCGAATTTCTCGGCCGTGATGTCTTGGTAGACGCCCGTTTGCTCGTAGCCGCTGGCGGCATCCAGCCGGTAGTGGAAGTGCGCCACGCCTTCGGATGGCGGCCCCTTTGGCTCGACCGTGGGCTGGCGCCCTTCCATCAACTCGCCCATGACGATGCCGCGCATGCCGGCGTCGTCGCGAAGGAACTCCACGATGTCGTCGGCAGACACATGTTTGAGCCACCAGCCGGGCGAGCCTTCGGGCTGTGCAGCCAGTGCGTCAGCGAAGGCCGCCAGCTGCTCGTGGGTGAACGACCAGCCGCGCACCGCACGCATGGGCGGAGGGCTGTAGAGGGTCGCGCCGCACTGCTTGGCAAGCGCTTCGAGTTGTTCGGGCGTCATGGGAGGCTTTCCAGGATGTCGAGGGCCCAGCGCAGGGCTGCGGCCTCAGCGCGGTCGTATGAGCCGTGACCGCTGTTAGCGGCGATGCGCGTTTCGAGGTGCTTGAGCCGGCGGCGCAAGGCGGCCAGCCGCCGCGCGCGCACGTGCTCGGCTGGCCGCGTCTGCATCAGGCCGGCGCCCCGACGAGGATGTCCAGGCCGGTGCCCTCGGCGATCTTGGCGCGCAGGTCCTTCACCGCAGCCTCGATGACCTTGTGCGGGCGCACCAGCTCGTACCAGATCGCCAGCTTGCCGCCGTCGTTGATGCGGTAGCGCAGCTTGGCTTCGACGCGCCACGGTTCACCGTTCTCGAAAACGGGGATGGCCAGGACGAACACCTCGGGCACCTTCAGCTGGCCCTTGTGCGCCGAGCCCTGGATGTCCTCCTCGTAGTTGAACTGCACGCTGCCGTCGGACAGGCGGATGCTCGAAGCGAACTCCACTTTCTTTTTGGCTTCGAGCGAACGCGACACCTCCAGCATCACCGCGCCTTCGGGCTCGATGATGTCCAGCATGTTGGCCTCGATGAACGCGGCGAAGTCGGTTTGACTGCAGGCCTTTCCGGAGGAGCCCAGCCAGATCTGCCACTCGGGCGACAGCGGCGCGTTGTAGCTCGCGCGGTGGTCACGCCAGCCGGGCTCGGCGGAGGTGTCGTTGAAGACGGCCAGGAAGGTGGGCGGGTTGACCGTGGAGTAGAGGCGCGTGGCCTCGCCCTTCTGGTCGTTGACCACGGCGATGAAGCTGGCGGCGTCGTTCAGCTTCGTGGTGCCGGCCTTGCGGATGGGCTGCAGCAGGAAGTCGGTGCACTCCTGCAGCTCGTAGCCTTCGGGCACGATGGCATAGGGCGCTTGGCCCTTGAGCGATGCGAGGTCGACGGTCTTGATGCCGACCGAGGCGGCGCCGGCCGCAAGGGCGGCGGGCACGTCGCTGTGGATGATGGTCTTGTCGGACATGGGGTGTGGTGAGGGAGTGGTGGGGATGGATGCGCGGCGGGGCCGCGATCAGGAGACGGCGCGCACGGGCCGCGTTTCGTCGGCCACGGTGCGCACGCCGTCCAGCGTGCGCTGGCGGGGGTCCTCGCGTTGGAGGTTGTTGTCGGGCGTGGCGAACATCAGCGTCTTGCCGCGCACGGGCTTCGGCTTCTTCACCTTCACGTCGCTGTCCAGCTCGACCTGGCCGGCCTTGCCGACCGGCTTGATCTTGATGGTCAGGGTGATCTCGCCGGTCTTGCCGGTCTCGGTGCAGGCGTGCACCAGCTCGTTCAGCTCGTGCGTGGCTTCATCCGAGATGGCGCCGTAATCGAGCGCCTCCAGGAACTCGGAGAAGCTCTGCCGGCGCGCGGCCGGCGTGGGGGACTTCAGGGCTTCGGGCATCGTTGCCTTTCAGGGGTGGGGGGAAGGGGCGCGCCCGGCAGCCAGGCGCGAGCGATCAGGCCGCGGACTCTTGGAAGGCGCGGACGGCGTAGATCGAGGAGGAGAGGCCCGTGACCGCCGCTTGCCACGAGAGATTGCCGGTGGGGCCGGCGTTGCGGACCGCGGTGATCACCGGCTGCTTGTGCAGTTCCTTCTCGGCCGCGGTCAGCAGTTCCAAGGCCTTCTCCAGCGACGCCAGCGACGGCCGGGGCGCTGCGGCGCTGGTGTCATGCTGCGCGTCCTGCGCCTGCGCCTGCGCCTGCGCCTGCGCCTGCGCTTCCGCTGCCGCAGCGACAGCCGGGGGCACGCGGCGGGACTCGCAGGCCGCGCAGCAGCAGCCCACGTTGAGGAAGAAGTCGGCGAGTGGATCGGCGCCCGCGTCTTCGCGGTCGGCGCCATTGCGCTTCAGGCCCTGCGTTTCGGCGGTGCTGCGTGGCGCAGTGGCTGCGGCGAGGAGGCTGACGGCCAGCAGCGAGGCTAGGCCGGAAGGGGTGCGGCGGTTTTCCATGGGATGAGGTCCTTTCGTGTGGACTGGTTGCGGGATGGGATGAGTGGAGGGCTCAGGCGCTGGCGTCGGCCGGCTGGTCTTCGTCACCGCTGGGCGCGGCGAACTTGTCGAAGGGCAGCGGCTTGATGTGCTCGCCGAAGAACTTGCCCTTCGACTCGGCGGCCATGAAGTCCGCGTGGGTCTTGGCCTCGACGTTGGGGTAGTGGTAGATGTGGCCCGGCCCGCGCGTGAAGGTCAGGGCCAGGGTCTTGGTGCTGGCGTCGTAGCCGATGCTGGCCACCTGGTTGGAGTCGACCTTTGTGGCGGGGATGGGGACGTAGGGCTTGTCGCTGACGGGCGCGGGGGCGGTGAAGGGGCGGGGCATGGTGGGCTCCAGGTGGTGGGAAAGGAATCAGGCGGCCAAGCGCTGCTGGTGCGCAGCCTTGGCCTGCATGGCGCGGACGGCCACGGCGTCACAGATGGCCGGGAACTGCGCTTCGTGGTAGACCGGCAGGCCGCGATCGAGCGTCGCGGGCTGGATGCCCATGGACTCCAGCTGCACGCGCGTGACGGCGAAGCCCAGGCGCTCGGCGATCGCGCCGATGCGCAGGCTCGGGACGCCGGCGGGCTGGACTTCGTTCGCGGCGGGCGCAGTGGCCACGGGTGCGAGCAGCGGGGCCGGCACCAGTGCAGCCGCAGGAGCGGGAGTGGGAGCAGGCGCAGGAGCGACGACGGGTTGCTGCAACTTGCGCTCGGCCTCGATGGCTGCCTGCGTGCGTCGGGCGCGCTCTTCCTCCTCAGCGCGGATGCGGACCCGCTCGGCCTCCAGTTGGCGCACGCGCTCGGCTTCGGCCGCAGCATTGAGGCGGTCCTGCTCGGCGCGCGCATCGGCTTCGGCCTTTGCGCGTTCCTCTGCGGCGATGCGGACGCGCATTTGCTCCTGTGCCGCCCATTGTTCTGCCTCATGCTGGGCGATGCGCGACGAGATCACGGCGCGCAGGTCGTCCATTTGCTTCTGCACCAGCGCCTTCACGTCCGGGAACAGACCCGCGAACTTCTGGTGCTCGGCCAGGAGCTTCAGATTCGCGTCGATGCGGTCGGCGGCCTCGTTCGCGGTGATCTTGTACTGGGCCAGGACGGTCGACACGGCGTCTTCCATGCTGTCCAGGTTGCGCTTGCCCTTCACCGCACCCGCGAAGTCTGAGGGGAGCGCGGGCAGGTAGTCGCCGCCCAGGCGCTTCACCAGCGCTGCAGCGTGATCGCGCTGCGCGGCGATGGCCCTGCTGACGATGGCGTCGCGTCGGGCCTCCTTCTCGGACTTGACCAGCTTTTCCAGCGCGAGGCCCTTCGCGTCAAAGGCGGTGGCGATCTCGCGCACTGTACTGATGGCGGTGTTGATGTCGCCCATCTGGCCCAGCGCCTGCTCGATGGCGAGCTTGAGCTTGGAGGCCGATTCGCGGCAGAACTTGGCATCAGCGTCCGCATCTGCGAAGTCCTGGTCGGTCGTCAGCTCAGTGTTGATCGAGGCGATATAGGCCAGCGCGGCGGGCTTGTACTGCTCCAGGTTGCAGGACACGAGGCGCCCTTCGACGCGCATGTCCAGCACCACGGGCAGACTGGCGACGATCTTGGCCACGGGCGCCGGCGCTGCGGCGGGCGTGGGCACGTAGGCGGCCACGTCCTTCTCCAACTGATCCCAGCCGGCAATGATGTGGGTGCGTAGCGAGAAGTTGGGCTTGTAGAAGCAGTGGCGCTCTTCGATCAGCGTGCCGTCGTCAGCCCACTTGGAAGCCATGAACAGCACGCGCTCGATGGAGGGACAGACCATGCACTGGTGTTCCATCTGCACCTGGTAGGGCATGGGCAGGTCCGCGCCGGTGCAGCCTTCGACCATGGCCGCGCGCAGCGTGTCGTTGAGGGCCTTGTGCTCGAAGGCTTGGTCTTCCATGAGCGTCAGGCCGTCGTAGCTGGCCGAGTAGGGCCCGTCATCGGCCACGCCTACGAGCGGCGACAGCTCCTCGCCCAGGATCTGCTCGGCCAGCGGGCGGGCCAGCGCCTCGGCGCGGTGGCCCATGTCGAAGCGGCGCTGCTGGGAGGCGTCGACCTCGGCGGTCAGACCGGTAGCGCGCTCACGCACCAGCTCGGCCCGGGTCTTGTAGGGGCTGACGCCCATCATGGCCGGCGCGTCGCTGGCGTTGAAGTGCTTGGCGCGATGGGCATGC
Source organism: Pseudacidovorax sp. 1753 (assembly GCF_040544975.1). Lineage (NCBI taxonomy): Bacteria > Pseudomonadati > Pseudomonadota > Betaproteobacteria > Burkholderiales > Comamonadaceae > Pseudacidovorax > Pseudacidovorax sp. 1753. The sequence goes on from NZ_JBEPKY010000007.1 coordinate 117,991, forward strand.
CACTCGGGCGAGCCCTGCAGGAGGGAGACGATTTGCATGGCGGACCTCAGAACGGGGGGAGTTCGTTGCGGCGCAGCTCGATGAGGTTGGCCAGCTCGGCGCGGTGCTGTGCATCGGCCACGGCGCCCAGGTGCTCGTCCAGGGCATTCAGGTCTTCCTGCGTCTCTGCGCCGTTGATGAGTGCAGCGACCTCGGCGTAGGTCTTCGTGGGCGCGGCCGGGGCAGGTGCCGACGTTGCCTGAGCAAGTGGTGCGTGCGTGTCCTTCGGCTGCACGTCCGTAGCGGCAGTTGTGGGATCGGGTTGCACCGCCTTCAGCCTGGCGATCTGCTCGGCCGTGTACGGCTCGCCGCGCTGGGCGGCGAAGTGGATGAAGTCCTCCGCGATCTTTCGCCCGGAGCGGATCACCTTGGACCACTGCTCGAAGTTGGCGTCGAACTTGGCTTGGTCGTAGCTGGGGGCCGCGGGCGGGGGCGGCGGCTCGACCACATCGGCCGGGCCCATGAACTTCTCGGCGGGCTCGGCAAGCTCGTCGGGCGTGTAGACGCCGAGGATCACGTCCGGCGCGTAAAGCCGCGACCAGCGCTTCTGCGCCAGATAGGCCAGCTGCTGCTTGGGGTCCTCAGTCCACAACGTGGAGTTGCGGGTGCGGGCCTGGGTCAGCAGCAGTTCCAGCTTGCGCGGCTCGTTCTCGCCCTTGATCGTGGCCCACACGCGCACGCCCAGGCCATGCTCGTCGGCCTGCTGCCATGCCGGCACGATGTACTTCTTGGGGTAGCCGTTGTCGTCCTTCTTCGTCTTGGACTCGACCTCTTTGAAGCGGCCGACGATCTTCTCCCAGGGGCCGAACCACTCGAAGTGGAAGCGGTCCTTGACGACGCCGCTGTTGTTGATGACGGCGGCCACGAGCTGGGCTTCGTAGCCGAGCGTGCCGTTCACCAGGTGCGTCTTCTGCGCCACCGCGAACGGGTTCATCGCCCACTGCATGGCCTGCAGGGTGATCGCGAAGCAGTCGCCCGTGTTGCCGCGCAGATGCTGGGGCACGGTGGTCTTGCCGCTGGCCATCAGATCGGCCACGCGCTCGATGCGGGCCATGGCTGGCTCGTTCAGCAGCAGCGCCCCGGCGGAGGCGCCGCTGAATGCGGCCAGTTCGGTGCTGGGCGTGCGCTCGGCGACGGCGTTCATTGCACGATCCCCTTGAGCAGAGCCAGCACCTCGGGCATGTACATGCCGACGCCGAAGGCGAAGATCACGATGACGGCCACGACGCAGATGACGTCCAGCGCGGTCGGGAAGGCGGGGGCGATGTCGTCGGCCTGGCCCAGCGGGCGCAGGTCCAGCGGATCGTGATAGGCGGTGTCCTGGGCGTCGGCCGGCGGACGGGCAATGCGGATGCTCACGGCAGATCCTTTCGGGTGAATCAGGGAAGGGGTCAGCGCGCCGGCAGGGCCGGCGGTGGTAGGGGTGGCGCTTCGTCGCTGCCGACCGTGGCGCCCAGCACCAGGGCGGCCACCAGCACGAACAGCGCGGCGTCGATGACGGCCAGCTGCAGGCGAGTCACTGTTCGTGGGGCAGGTTGGCGAACAGGCCGGCAAACGACATCACCGGGTCCAGGCCTGCGGCGAGCAGTCGGCGGCGGTTCAGCGCCATCAGCTCGGCGCGGCGCCAGTCGATGGCCACGATCAGCCGCGTGAGGTCGTCCGTGATGCGCGAGCGCACTTCCAGGCGCTGGATCTCGTCAGCCAGCTCGGTGGCGCGCGCCTCTTCCTCGGCCGTCAGCGGCAGGGCTGGCGGCTCATCATTGGCGGCGGTGAGGGGGTAGGGCACTCGCGTGGGCTGGCCGCTCATCGCGGCGAGCACCGGCGCGAATGCCGGATGAACTTGGGCGTGCTGCCCGGGGACGGGTTCCATGCGCTCTCCTTGCTGGCCGGGATGGCCGGTGAGAGAATTACAAGTGAACTTGTAGATAAAGTCAACAAGAGAATTTGTAGATAAACAGGCTCGCTTGTAGACTCACTGTGCGCCGCGCGGGCGGACGCAAAAAAGCCCGCGCGCGGCGGGCATAGGGCTTAAAGATGGATCTGTCAGATGCGGAGCGTGCGTTCCTTCACTCCCTTCCCCCGGAGGACCTGCTCGTGGGAAATGGAAGTGACAGCCGGCCCGTGTGGGTAGGCGTTGACGCCGCGCAGCGGCGCGTGTTCAAGATTTTCGCGAGCGGTCGGTGTCAGGGCTTCGTGTCCGAGGCCGGAGCTTCGCTGCTGGTGTTCAACGGCCTAAGCGGCCCCTCGGAGTGGACGTTCAGACGTGCACGGCAAGTCGCAGGCGGTGATGGCTCGGATCTGTTGAAGGACGACGAGCGGATTGCGGTTTACGGGCTGCAGGAGCCTGATCAAGATTCGGAGCGCGACACATAACGCACCCCAAAGCTGACCTGTTCGTCGGCGGCTGGCCGCACGATCTCCATGATCTCCCCAGGTGGAGCAGATTTGCCGCGCATTGACAAGTGTCGCCGGAGACTGTCGGGCGCGGCGCGCACACGTCGGTCTGCAGCACGGGAGATCAGGTAGTCTCCGCAGTGGTCACACGCATAGTGCCAGCGGTTGCCGTAGTCTTTAGGGGCGCGTCGGGCCGCTTCGTCGCAGAGCGCGCAGGTGGCTACTTCTGTTGTCACCGTTGTTCCCGCCCGGCCCCAGTTCAGTCGCACCGAAACTGGATCTCTGCAGACGCATAGCGCCCAGCGAGGGTGGCGTCATCGCCGCGCGAGGCCACAGGCTTAAGCGACTTTCCTTGCTTTGCGCAGTACTCGTTCGCTTCCTTATACAGCTCGGCCTTGATCACGCCAGACGACCAAGCCATCGTGTCCATATTTGACGCCATGTAGAGCCCATCCCCGATAGGCACGATGCCGGTCTTGGTGGCGCAGCCTGCGACGGCCAGGGCCGCTGTTGCAAGGATCATCAAGGTTCGCATGTTCTTCTCCGTTCTACCGTTCAAACTGGGCGCCAGGCGCTCGGCGGGACGATGGGTCCTACAGCCTGGATGCTCTCCATGTCGGCCTTCTCAACCGTGAACCGCTGGGCTTGGTTTACGGACATCACCTCGAAGCTGCTGGGCCGTTCGAACAGCAACTCCTTCAGCATCTTGCGGCCGTCGCGGAGCTTGATGAGCACGTATTCGCCTTCGGTCGGGCGACGGTTCGGCTCGATCACGACATACCAGCCGTCGCGCACTGCAGGAAACATGCTCATGCCGCGGCACCTCAGGCCGTAGGCGTTCGGGTCTGCGGTGGCTATCTCGATGTGGCCGTCGCCAGCGCCAGGGATGTCGCTGATCTCCTCGTAGAACCCGTCATCGCCCATCTTGGCCGTGCCCACGATGGGGATCCGCCTCACCTGCATTAGAGGGGCGTCGATCTCGGTCAGGTCGTCAGGCTCAGGGGCGGCGCTTGGCGCGACCTCCACGGCGTCAGGCGAGCCGTCGCCGGTTGCCAGCCAAATTGAGCTCACCGATAGCGCCGCAGCAAGGGCGGCTACGTGTTTGCTGCCTGTAGCTGCCTTGGTGACATCGACCAAGTGTTGGATCGCCTGTGGCTTGACCCCGACCTCGCGCGCCAGCGCGCTCTGGTTCGTCTTGCCAGCGTTGTCCATCGCCCACCGCAGGCGCCCAGCCAACGAGAACCAGTCAGGAGAGCCATTGGGCAGGTACAGGGTTAACGCCATTGCCCGATGCTACAAACTAGTTTGTTGGAAGGGTTGCAAATCAGTTTGTAGTCATGTACAAACTGGCTTGTATGCAGCACCTCCAACACCCCTCGCGTTCGGCGATTGACCGCGCCGTCAAGGCGCTCGGCAGCCAAACCGCACTGGCTCATGCCTGCGGCAAGGCGCAGGGCCACGTCTCGCACTGGATCAAGGTCGGACGCATCCCTGCGGAGTACTGCCCGGCGGTGGAGCGTGCGACCCACGCCCACGGCGAGATGGTTGTCTGCGAAGACCTGTGCCAGGACGAGCCCTGGCGCCGCATCCCCGACAAGGCCTGGCCCAACCCCAAGGGCCGCCCGGTCCTGGACTACGCCATGCGTGAGCGGGCGAAGGAGGCCGCGTGATGCGCAGCACCCAGAAGCATGGCCCGCGCACCCCCGGCTTGAAGAAGGCAAGGGCACGTCAGGCAAAGCTGAAGCGGGAGCGTGCGAACTCCACTGGCTGGTTCCTGGAGGCAATGCGCAACGTCAGCGCGAGCGGTGTCGCAAACGCTGGGCTCCTGAAGCTGCAGAACACGCACCAGTTGCAGGCAGACCTCAATGCACGCCGCTCCGCCGTCCTCGCGGCACTGTGGGGCGGCGCCGGGGCTAGCCCTGCCGCTCGTCGTCCTCGTCCATCTGGATCACCTCTGTCCAGGTGTGCACAGCTGCTTGCGCGGCTTGGAAAAACGCTTCGGGCTTGGAGGAGTAAATGGCTCTGATCGTCGTGTCCTCGGCCATCTCCGCGAAGTCTTTCAGCAACTTCGCCCGGTCTGGCACCTGGGCGATCAATGCCATCACGAGCAGGTTCATGACCGCAGCTTGGCCGCTCGCGTCGTTGACCGCCTTGGCCAGGTCCTTTGGATCGTTCATGGGCGTCCCCGCAAAGGGGTCCAGGTTGGGGAACCCGGATTCTCCCCTCGGCGGTGGACGCCCACCCCCTACTCAAGACCCCACCCCTGCAGCCGCGCCGCCCAGGCGCCCCCATCCACGTGCGCCTGCCGGCGCGGCTGCTGCCGTCCCACTGCCCGACCTCCCATTCCTCATGCACCACCAGATCAAGCCCCTGACCTCATTGACCGCGGCCGAGGCCGCTGACCTCGGCGCCCTGGCGGCAGAACGCGGGGAGCGCGTCGAAGACGCGAACCCATTCGCCCAGGGGACGTTGCTCCACATCGCGTTCATCCAGGGCTTCGATCACCGGGCCGAAGAGCTCGACGTCGTCGCCTGAATCGTCTTCCCCACCAACTGCGTTTCCGTCATGACCAACGACCCCAACGTGCCCGTGTTCGCGCGGGCGATCCTCGGCGGGAAGAAGACCTGCAAAGTCGAGGCCCGCGTCAGCGATGAAGTCAAAGAGGCCGTCCGCCGCCGCGCGCTGGACCTCGGCTTCTCCTCCGAGAGCGAGTACCTCGAAACCCTGGTGACCGTCGATTGCTTTGGAAAGAAGCATGTGCAGATGGTCCGCGATCGCCAGATCGCCATGGTCTGCGCCTTGGCAGACACCGAGCCGACGGCCGAAGGGGTTGCATCGTGATGCCCCTCAAGACCATCTACGTCGACCAGCCGCCGCCGTCGGAGATCCCGCACGCTCGGCCACCGCTGCATCTTTACGACTGGTGGCTGCTGCCCAGCGGCCAGATCGTGGAGTTGCGCAAGATCAGCGGCGAGCACAACCCCGAGGTCGTGGTGCGCAACATCAACTCCGATGGCGAGATGGCCGCGGGGGAGTACTGCCTGTCGCTGCGCTTCCTGGTGACGCGCGCGACGCGCGTGGAGGTGAAGCGATGACCGTCAAGCACCTCAAGGGGCCCACGATCATGCTGGCCAGTGGCCGTTACTTCGACCTCGAAGACCCTGCCGCGTGCGACTTTGACATCGGCGACATCGCCCACGCGCTGGCGCACATCTGCCGCTTCACCGGCCACTGCAGCGAGTTCTACAGCGTCGCCCAGCACTCGGTCATGGTGTCGGTGATCGTGCCGCGCGAGCACGCCCTGGCGGGTCTACTGCATGACGCAGCCGAGGCATTCATCGGGGACGTGTCGAAGCCCCTGAAGATGCTGCTGCCGGACTACAAGGCAGTGGAGCAGCGCATCGAGGCAGCCGTGTTTGCCCGCTTCGGTCTGCCACCCAAGCTGCCAGCGTGCGTGAAGGAGGCGGATGTGCGCCTCCTGCGCACTGAGCAGCGAGATCTGATGGACGCAGAAGGCCATGCGTGGTCCTTCACCGAGGGCGTCGCGCCGCTGCCGCTCAAGATCGCGCCGCAGTCGCCGAAGGTGGCACGCATGCTGTTCATCAACCGCTTTAACGACCTGCAGCGCGGAGCTGGGGGGGTGGCATGCTGACCCCTCAATTTCTTCTGCCCATCGCGTCCGAGCTGGTGGTGGACCTGTTCGCCGGTGGCGGCGGTGCCAGCACGGGCATTGAGCAGGCCATCGGCCGGCCGGTGGACATCGCCGTCAACCATGACCCGGAGGCGGTGTCGCTGCACACGGCGAACCACCCGCAGACCCAGCACTTCATCTGCGACGTGTTCGAGGTCGACCCTCTGCAGGTGACCGCCGGACAGGCGGTGGGTCTGCTGTGGGCTTCACCCGACTGCAAGCATTTCAGCAAAGCCAAGGGCGGCAAGCCTGTGTCCAAGAAGATCCGCGGCTTGGCCTGGGTGGTGGTCGAGTGGGTGCGCCGGCTCGCTGAGTTTGACGCAGGCAAGAAGCCTCGCGTCATCTGCTTGGAGAACGTCGAGGAGTTTCAAACCTGGGGTCCACTCGGCGACGACGACAGGCCGTGCCCGTTGCGAAAGGGCGAGACTTTCAACGAGTGGCTCGCTGCGCTGCGCTCATTCGGCTATGTGGTGGAGTGGCGCGAGCTGCGCGCGAGCGACTACGGCACGCCCACCATCCGGAAGCGCCTGTTTCTGGTCGCGCGATGCGATGGGCAGCCGATCGTGTGGCCGGAGCCGACGCACGGGAAACCTGGCACCTTGCCGGTGAAGGCCAAGAAGCTGCAGCCCTGGCGCACGGCAGCCGAGTGCATCGACTGGAGCATCCCGTGCCCGTCGATCTTCGAGCGGAAGCGGCCGCTGGCGGACGCCACGCTGCGCCGCGTCGCCAAGGGCGTCATGCGCTACGTGGTGGATGCGGCGGAGCCGTTCATCGTCGGGCTCGCGCATGGCGCACATGCTGGCCGTCCGGATGCTGGTGACCGCTCCCACGGTGTAGATGAGCCGGTGCGCACGATCCATGCTGGCGGTGGCAATCACGCGCTGGTCATCCCGACGCTGGTGCAGACCGGCTACGGTGAGCGCCCCGGCCAGGCGCCCCGCGTGCCCGGCCTGGAGAAGCCACTCGGCACGGCCGTGGCCGGTCAGAAGCATGCGCTCGTCGCCGCCTTCCTGGCGAAGCACTACACGGGCGTGGTGGGCAGCGAAGCGGCGGAGCCGATCGGCACCGTCACGAGCGTCGACCACCACAGCCTGGTGGCGGCGCACCTCGTGCACATGGGTCACGGCGAAGGCAAGGACGGGAAGAAGCGCTTCAGCCACGGAATCCGCGACGTGCGCGAGCCGCTGAACACCGTCACGGCCAACGGCATGCCCGCCGGCGTGGTGACGAGCCAGCTGGTGAAGCTGCGCGGCACCAGCACAGCCCAAGCCGCGAACGAGCCGCTGCACACCATCAGCGCTCAGGGCCAGCACTTCGCGGAGGTGCGCGCCTTCCTGCTGAAGTACTACGGCACCGACCAAGACCCGCAGCTGTCGGAGCCGCTGCACACCGTCACGACGAAAGATCGATTCGCGCTGGTGACAGTCCGCGGCGAGCAGTACGCCATCGTGGACATCGGTTTGCGCATGCTCACGCCGCGCGAGCTGTATCGGGCCCAGGGCTTCCCTGACAGCTACCGCATCGAGCAGGGCGCAGCCGGGGAGCCGCTGACGAAGACGGCCCAGGTGCGCATGTGCGGCAACAGCGTGTGCCCGCGACTGGCCCGCGCCATCGTGGCGGCGAACTACCGGGACTTGTCGATGGAAAGGGCGGTCGCATGAAGGTCATCCACGTCGTCAGCGTCTCGGGTGGCAAAGACAGCCTCGCCACTCTGCTGATCGCGCTGGAGCGCTGCGGCCACGCCAACGTCGTGGCGATCTTCTGCGACACCGGCAACGAGCACGAGGAAACCTACGCCTACCTCGACTACTTGGAGCGTGCGCTGGGCATCCAGATCATCCGGCTCAAGGCCGACTTCAGCGAGCAGCTGCTGGCGAAGCGCATGTTCATCGCACGCGACGTGCGCACCGCGCGCGAGGTGGAGCGCGTCGTGTGCCTGGATGTCGCCGGTCAGCCGCTGCCCGCGCGCCGGCCCGGCGACGGCGCCATCATCACCAAGCAGGTGATGCGCAAGGACGGCACCGTGGAGACCATGGTGGTGCCGAAGACGCGCAAGGTCACCACCCGCCGCATTCGGTGGAGCAACCGCGCGAAGCGCCGCGCGCTGGCCGTGATGTACCCCAGCGGCAATCCCTTCCTCGACCTCTGCATGTGGAAGGGTCGCTTCCCCAGCCGGAAGGCTCAGTTCTGCACCGAGGAACTGAAGCGCAATATGGCCGTGGGCTACCAGCTGGAGCTCCTGGAAGCCGGTCACCGCGTCATTTCCTGGCAAGGCATCCGGCGCGACGAGTCGCAGAACCGGGCCAACGCAAAAAAGTGGGAGCGCGTCGGGCCCGGCATGTGGATCGCCCGCCCCATCGTTGACGCGACAGCGGCCGATGTGTTTGCGCTGGCCCGGGAGCGCGGCCTGCGGCCGAACCCGCTCTACCTGCAACGCATGAGCCGCGTTGGCTGCATGCCCTGCATCAACTGCAATAAGGCCGAACTTCGGGCCATCGCTGCACGCTTCCCCGAGCATCCCTCGCGCATTGCGCATTGGGAGTGGCTGGTCGGCCAGTGCAGCAAGCGCGGCTTCGCCACTTTCATGGCGGATGCGCACAGCGCTAAGGACCGGCGGCAGATCTTCGCCGACCTCAACATCTGGGCCCGCATCGAGTGGTCCAAGACCACCCGCGGCGGGCGTCAGTTCAACCTCCTCGACGAGGAGGAGAACGAAGGCGGGGGCTGCAGTTCGTCCTATGGCCTTTGCGAACAGGGCGAGCCCCTGACCGAATTGGAGGCCGCATGACCGCAGCCAACGCTCCCACCTTCGGCCGCGTGGATCCCGTGGTGCTGGCCCACCGGCACCCCGACGAGTTCACCGCGCGCTTCATGGCCTACCTACCCGAGAACCGCCACGTGTTCGAGGCCTTCGAGTGCGAGGCCTTCCGCGTCATCGCCAAGGGCTTCGATCACTACAGCGCGCGAACCATCATCGAGGTGCTGCGGCACAACTCGGCGCTGGCCGAGCGCGGCGGGCCCTGGAAGCTGAACGACTGGCACACGCCGTACCTCGCGCGCCTGTTCGCGCTGGCGCACCCGGAGCACGCCGGCCTCTTCGAGTTCCGCGTGACGAAGGCCATGCGGCAAAAGCAGGAGGCTGCTTGAACTTCTACAAGCGCTACCCGGGCGACTACGCCAAGAAGACCTCCCGCCTCACGCTGGCCCAGCACGGAGCCTATTCCCTGCTGCTGGACGAGATCTACCTAACCGAGGCGCCGTTGCCCGCGGACCTGGACGAGCTCTACCGCATCTGCCGGGCCATGACGAGGCCTGAGCAGGAGGCCGTTCGCATCGTGGCCGATCGGTTCTTCCCAGTGGCGGCCGACGGCCTCCGCCACAACGAGCGTGCAACCGAGGAGATAGCCGCGGCGGCACCCGCCATCGAAGCCGCCAGGTTGAACGGAAAGAAGGGCGGTCGGCCGCCTAAGCAGCCCCAGCCAGTTACTCCGCAAAACCCACCAGATAACCCGCTGGGTTTCTTCGTTGAAACCCAGGTCAAACCCGGCACGGAAGCTCCCCATAGTCCAGAGAGAGATCTATCCACTGACGTGGATAGCTCTCTCCGTGCTCGAAGCGGCTACAGCCACGACTTTGAACAGGCTTGGCGGGAATACCCGAGCCGCACCGGTCACTCGAAGGCCGAGGCCTTCCGGGCGTGGAAGGCGCGGCTCGCCGATGGCGCGGCGGTTGCCGAACTGCTGGAGGGCGTGAGGCGCTACGCCGCCTACTGCCAGGCGTGCCGCACCGAACCACGCTTCGTGAAGCACGCTGCGACCTTCTTCGGCCCCGACCAGCACTACCGCAGCGACTGGACCCCGCCGGCCGCAGGCCGCGCCCCTGCCGCGAATTCGAGCCCCTACGCCTCCCCTTCGATCCACGAGCGCCGCGCCGCAACGATGGCCGGCCTCACCAACACCGGAGAGCACGATGACCGCACTGTCGATGCCGAATCCCGCTTCGTCGGCTGAGCCCGCGCCGGCGCCGCGCCGCTGGGTTGCCCGAGTTTTCGAGCGCCTGGGCGGCCAGCTCGGCGCCAAGGTGGCCGACCTCTACGCCGACCAGAACCCGGAGGCGGTGCAGGAAGAGTGGGCCGCCGGTATGGCGGGCCTGCATCCCGATGAGATCGCCCGCGGCATCGCGGCATGCCGCGAGCGCGTTTTCGCCCCCACCCTTGGCGAGTTCCTGCACCTGTGCCGCCCGGGCCTCAATCCCGAGTGGGCCTGGCATGAGGCCGCCGACTGCCTGCGCCAACGCGACGCGGGACATGTGGGCGCGTGGTCGCACCCGGCCATCTGGCGCGCCGCCTGCGCGATGTCTCCGGAGGTGCGCGGCGGCGACTACCTGCGCCACCGCACCCGCTGGATCTACACGCTGCGCCGCGAGTTCGCCGCGGGCTGGGGGGAGCCGCCACCGAAGCCCGCCATGCGCGTGCAGCACAACGCGGCCGTGCGCGCGCCATGCGCCAAGGAGCGGGAGGCGCTGGCCAGCCTGCGCAACCTGCACGCCCAAACCGCCGCCGCCCGCGCGGCAGCCACCACCGAGGAGTGAGCATGTCCACCATCAGCAACATCATCGGCATGGCATGCGACGCGCAACGCCGCATGCAGGTCCTGGCGGACCTGGACCGCAAGGCGCGACTCGGCGCGCCCATCCACCCCGTTGCCCTGCGCGTCGAGCGCGACAAGCAGCGCGCCCGCCTGGACATCTGCGCCGAGCACTTCGCGCTGCTGGGTGCTGCGAACGATCCGGCCCCCACGCCGGCCCCGGTGCTCGCATGACCGGCGTTCGCATCCGACGCCCGGACGTGGAGGAGACCGGCCTGTCCGAGGAGGAGATGCTGCTCGCGCTGCGCGAGGGCGTGATGCCGGTGGGCGAGTCCGACGCCATGATCATCGTCACGGCGAAGGCGCCGCGCGTGCTGCACATCACCGCACGGCGCAGGCAGCCTGCCTGGAGCGCGGTCGACGGCGCCTCTGAAGCCCGAGGTGCAACGTGAGCGGCCGCCGCCAGCGCGTGGTGCGCATGTCCCTCATCGAGCGGGCCCTCATGGAGAAGCAGTGGCATGCCACCGCCGTGCGCGCGCAGATCCACGCGATCACCGGCGATGACGGCAACCACTTCGTTGACGCCGCAGGCCGCATCCTGTGGGTGGTGCTGGAGGCCGCTATCACGGAGCAGGTGGACCCGGAGCTGCCCGAGATCCGCATCATCCGGGGCGCCTGCAACTCGCTCGAAGAGCAGGCCGGCGTGGAGGCCATCACGCCCGCGCGCCGCGCGTCGATCCGTGCGGGGCTCGAAGCCTGCGACCGGCTGATCGAGGCGATGCCCCGCAAGGCCCTGATCGATGGCGCGTGCGAGCTGCACCTGCGCCTGAACCGTGGCTCCGTGAACTGGAGCGACTTCCAGGACCGCCTCGCCAAGGTGGCTGCATGACAGAGCCGATGCTCGAGCGCCACCGTTGCGAGGTGCGCATGCTCATCGCAGCCAACCGGGATAGGGCCCGCGGCCGGGAGTGGGTGCAGAACTACCTCGACTCGCCGGCGGTCAACGGCCGACGCGAGCAGCTGCGCGCGGACTTGAACGACCAGATCGCCAAGGGCAACCGCGGCGGGGAGGGAGAGTGGCTGTGACGACGATCCACGCCAGCGTGCCCCTGCGCACCACCAATGGCCAGAACGCGCGAGAGCACCACTTCACCCGGGCCCGCCGCGTGAAGAAGGAGCGCGAGGCCGTGCTCTGGCGCTTGGCGCCGACGCGGCCGCCCGCCGGGCCCGTGCGGGTGCTGATGGTGCGCGTCTCGCCGCCCAGCGCTACTGGCCGCTGGCAACCGCTGGATGCCCACGACAACCTCCGCGGCTCCCTCAAGGCGCCCGTGGACGCCGTGGCCGAGTGGCTGCGCCGCGACGACGCCGACCCGTCCATCACCTGGGAATACGGCCAGCGGCAGGGCGGGAAGGGCGAGTGGGCTGTGGAGATCCACGTCAGCGAGGCGGCCCAGCTGTAGCCCATGGCCCTGAGCCCCAACGAGCAAGCGCGCCGCGCCACCTACGGCCGCGGCATCTGCGAGGGCCTGCGCATGGCAGGCATCGACAACCCTGGAGCATTCATGAACGCCAACAAGATGGCCCGCATCGAGAGCGGGCTCAACACCATGGCCGTCAAGGTCCTCGACGCGGTTCCTCTGCAGGAGGTGTGGAGCAAGGCGCAGATCGTAGCCGAGCTGCACCGTACCGGCTGCGGCGCCGGCCGCGACGTGGTGGACGGCTGCCTTGCCACGCTGAAGGATCGGGGCGCGATCAAGGAGCCGAAGCCCGGTCACTACCAGCGCGTGGCCGTGCGCCAGGTCGCGGCCAATGATTCCGCGCCCGTGGCCACAGTGCATCCCATCCAGCCCGCGGCCGCGCCGAGCAGCGACGACACCCTGAGCCGCCTGGCCAACCTGGGCGCGCTGTTGCGCCGCGCCGCCGACGAGTGCGACTCGCTCGCCCTGGAGGTGGAGGAGCGGGTCAAGGACGCCGGCAAAGACGGCGCCAAGCTGCGCCAGCTGCAGGCCATCCTGAAGGGCCTGGGAGACTGACCATGCCCGAGATCATGCTGGTGCGGCAGGAGCAGGGCGCCCTGTCAGAGGACGACAAGGCCGCGGCGCGCCGGGCGATCTTCGGCATGGTCGACGGCCTGGGCGAGCGCGGCCGCCGGCAGTGGCGCCGCCTGTGGAACCACATCCTGAAGCTGGAGCCCGGCGAGATGCTGTCGGTGGCCACGCACCTGCCGCGCAGCGGCAAGTTCCACCGCCGGCACTTCGCCATCGAGCAGGCGCTGTTTGAGGCGCAGGAGCGCTTCGAGGTGTTCGACCAGTTCATCTACTGGATCAAGGTCGGCGCGGGCTGGGTGACCTGGGCCGCTGGCCCGAAGGGCGGGGTTGTGCCGATCCCGCGCTCGATCAGCTACGCGGCGGCCGACCAGGCCGAGTTCCACGACTTCCACGACCAGGTGATGCAGTTCCTGCGCGGGCCCCACGCTGCCCGCTACCTGTGGCCGCACCTGAAGGACGGCCGCGCCGACGAGATGATGGAGTCGATCCTGGGGAGGTTTGAGGAATGAAGCGCAGTGCCCCCATCCCGCGCACCGCATGGAAGCGCCAGGACCAGCCGAAGGGCGAGGCGCGCCCCGAGCGCATCCCGCCCGTGGTGAAGCCCCTCACGCGCCCGCCGGTCTACTGGAAGCCCGCCAACGAGCCGGTGCTGGCCCTGCCGAAGACGGTGGCGCACCGCAACCGCGCGCTGCTGGACCTGGCCGAGGACGCGCCCTGCCTCATCCGCCGGCCCGGCGTGTGCAACGGCGACCCGAAGACGACGGTGTCCGCCCATGCCAACCTGCACGAGGCCGGGAAGGCGGGGGCGCGCAAGGCTGACGACGAATACAGCGTGTGGGCCTGCGCCCGCTGCCACACGTGGCTGGACAGCAGCTACAGCGCCACCTTCGAGGAGAAGGCGGAGGCCTTCAAGGTGGCCCACGCCCGGCAGCGCATCGCGTGGCAGGCCATTGCCGAGGATCCGCAGCGCAGCGAGAGCGACAGGCGGGCGGCTCGCTGGGCGCTCGATCACCTGGCAGGGAATTGAAGAAGGCTGTATATTTAAACAGTGTTATGCGTCGTCTACCGCCTCCACCACGCCGGGGAAAAGCTCCCCAAGGAGCTGGTGCGCGCGCAGCAGCCGGTGGAGGGCTGGCTCTACCTGGGGCAGTGCCCCAAGAAGTATTTCCCGAAGCGCATTGCCCAGCTGCAGGATCCCGAGGACCGAACGCGCCTGCTGCTGCCGGAGCTGGGCGACGCTAGCGTCATCGGCATCAAGAAGGGTGGCCTCATGATCTTCGGAAACGAGGGCTTCTCCTCGAGCCATCCTGTGTGGCAGCGATGGTGGGTGATTCCGGGGATCTACGACGACCGGCTCGCCCAGGTGGCGAGTGAACCTCGACCCCCCTTGCACCCGGAATCTCCAGTCGGCAAAGTCACTGCCGCGGCGTAGCTCAGCCTGGTAGAGCAGAGGGTTCATACCCCTCGCGTCGTGGGATCGAAGCCCACCGCCGCAACCAGACATAAAACCGTGGTGCCCCTTCGTAAGAGGGGAAGCCGCCGAGGGGGCCGGACCCATGTGGTGTTCCGGCTTTCGCCGAGGCGCCGGGCGGCAACCGGCAACCATCATCCGTCCCGCGACCCATGCGCGGCCCGGCCCAGCCGGGGTGATCCAGACTGCACGGCGCAGGTCATCGGGAGCCGAACGGCGAGGGATGCTCGATCCCTTCCGCCCTGAGCCAGTGCAGGGCGCCCCTTTGGGGGCCATCACGCCTGACGGCGGCCGCAGAAGGGAGTTGGGCGTTCCTGCCCATTCCGCCGTCAGACGGGATGGTCAAGCGCCCCGCGCGCAGGGTCGGGAGGACCTGGCCGCCATCGCCTCATTGCCGCCATAGCTCAGTCCGGTCAGAGCGTTCCCCCTGTAAGGGAAGGGCCCCAGGTTCGAATCCATGGTGGCGGCACCAGATCCCGACCCCCCTTGAATCCCTGCCTCCCGGCAGGTTGAATCCCCTCCGACGACTCGCAGTTGTCTCCCTCCGCGCCACCGCGCGTTTCACCCCGGGGCAGGTCCCCGGGGTTCTTTCATTGGCACAGCGCAAACCGTCCCACGCGGGAAACGAGCCAAAGGCGACGAAGCCGAAGGGCAAGGTCACCCCGAAGAAGACGGCAGCCAAGAAGACCCCCGCACCCAAGCCGCAGCCCCAAGGCACCCCAGCAGCCTCGAAGTGGCGCGCGGCGTCTCCCTCTCCCTCCCCATCAGCACCACAGCCCGGTACGGCGCTGATGGTCATTCCGCAGCCTGAGCCCCTGACGCCCTGGGAGCAGTTCAAGTCTGAGCTGCCCGGCGCGCTGGACGAGTTCATGGCGTACATCGCCAAGGGTGGGCACATGGCCGCTTGGTGCGGCGCCCGCGGCATCAACTACACGACGATGCTGAAGTTCGTCCACAGCGACCCCGCTCGCAGTGAGATGTACGCGCGCGCACGGGAAGACCGGGCCGATGTGCTGGTGGACGAGATCGTGGCCATCAGCGACGAGGAGACCGTCGAGATCAAGGAGCCGGTGCCTGGCGTGCAGGTGGCGGTTTTCGACAAGACGGCCGTGGCCCGAAATCGCCTGCGGGTCGACGCTCGGAAGTGGGTCGCCGCCAAGCTGCGCCCGCGCGTCTACGGCGACAAGCTCGAGGTGGAGAGCACGGTGAACCACAAGGCCGTGCCCGACGAGGAACTGCTGGCCCGCCTGGCCGCGCTCGGCGTGGTGCTGCCGTCGATCATGCCGGCATCGGGCACGGGAGGCGGCAATGCTTGACCTCTCCACGCTGACGCATGACCAGCGCATCGAGCTGTCCGGCCTGCTGGCCGAGCTGGAGCGCCGGCGCAAGCAGCGGATGCTCCAGACCATGTTCCCGGACACGGGCCCGCTGCGGCGCGAGCTGTACCCGCGGCACATGGAGTTCTTCCGCTCCCTCGCGCCGGCTGCAGTCGGCACGCCGCCCGGCGAGAAGACTGCCATCGCCCGCGCCAGCGAGCGCATCTTCATGGCCGGCAACCGCGTAGGCAAGACCATGGCGGCCGGCACCGAGATCGCCTACCACCTGACGGGCCAGTACCCGTGGTGGTGGGACGGCCACCGCTTCGACAAGCCCAATCGCTGGTTGGCCAGCGGCGATACGCACGAGACGACGCGGGACATCATCCAGCTGAAGATGCTGGGCGCCACGACGGACCGCCCCGAGTCCTACGGCACGGGCCTGATCCCTGGCGAGGCCATCCTCGGCGTCGTCCCTCGGCCGCACGTCAAGGGCGCGGTGGAGAAGATCGTGGTCCGCCACGCCAGCGGTGGCGAGAGCGAGCTTTGGCTGCGCAGCTACGAGCAGGGTCGGGAGATCTTCCAGGGCTTCGAGCTGGACGGCTTCTGGGCGGACGAGGAATGCCCGCAGGACGTGTACGAAGAGGCGCTGGTGCGCCTGATGACGCGCAACGGCCTAGCCATCCTCACCTTCACGCCGCTGAATGGCCTGACGCCGCTGGTGCAGGAGCTGACGAAGCCCGCCAACGCCTACACCGACGAGGACGACCCGGACGGCCTGAAGCGCATGGCGGCCCGCGACCGCCTCATCGTGCAGTGCGGCTGGGAGGACGTGCCCCACCTGTCCGCCGAGGCCAAGGCCAAGTTGCTGGCGAAGCTGGCCCCGCACCAGCGCGAGGCCCGCACGAAAGGCATCCCCGCGCTGGGCAGCGGCGCCATCTACCCGGTGCCCGAAGGCGACATCGTGGTGGACGACTTCCTGCTGCCCGATCACTGGCCGCGGGCGTACGGCCTCGATGTGGGCTGGAACAGGACTGCGGGCATCTGGGGAGCGCTGGACCGCGAGTCAGATGTGCTCTACCTCTATGCCGAGCACTACCGCGGCCAGGCCGAGCCCAGCGTGCACGCGGCGGCAGTCAAGGCCCGCGGCGCGTGGATCCCTGGCGCCATCGACCCAGCCAGCCGTGGCCGCAGTCAAAGCGATGGCGAGCAGCTGCTGCAGAGCTACATCGACCTGGGCCTCCTCCTGAGCCTGGCCGACAACGGCGTGGAGAGCGGCCTGTACGACGTGTGGGAGCGCATGTCCACCGGCCGCCTGAAGGTCTTCAAGTCCTGCCGCAACTGGGTGGACGAGTACCGCATCTATCGCCGCGACGACAAGGGAAAGATCGTCAAGGAGCGCGACCACTTGATGGACGCGACCCGCTACCTCGTAAAGACGGGCCTGTCCTTGGCCCGCGTGAAGCCGCGCGAGCGGTCCAAATCGGGCCGACAAGGCTCATGGAGAGTCGTGTGAAAGAACTGTCCCTACTCGGCCCTCGCGGCACCCCCCTCGTTGAACTGGGCGGCGAGCGAGCCTGGCGCACCTTCACCAAAGGCGACATCGTGTGCAGCCTGCAGTGGCTGGACCTGCAGGCCCAGGACCCCGAATTCCCCGAAGAGGGCCCGATCCCCTGCATGGTGCTGCACAGCGCCTTCCGCCGCATGGACATCGGCGCCCACGTGATCCCGCAGCGCTACGCCTACCTCTACGGTGCGCGCGAGGGCAAGCCCACGCCGCACTTCTTCCGGGCCGTGTGCGACGCCTGCGAGACGCTGGGCTTCGACCGCAACGACAAGGCCGCCCAGCACCGCATGATGGATCTGGTGGTGGAGGGGCTGCCGGACCTCATCCTCATGCCCACCGAGCAGCCGAGCGACCTGGAGGTGCAGCGGCACCGCATGGGCATTGAGGTCTCCGTCAAGGCCGGCGGCAAGACGCTCCACACCGAGGTGATGTGATGTTCGAAGCCCGAGACAAGCCCGCCGCGCCCCGCGAGGAGCAGCCCGACCAAGAACATGGCATGCCCGCCGCGCTCGACGGCGTGACGCAGAACCTGAAGGGTCCCGAGTTGAAGGACGCGAGCCGCGACGAGCAGGCGAAGCATCGCCACTCGACCCTCATGGACCTGCTGGACTATGAAGCGGAGCGGCAGGCCGAAGAGCGGATGCAGATGCAGGTGGACGAGGACTACTACGACCACCTGCAATGGCGCCCAGAGGATGCCCAGGAGCTGATCCGGCGCGGGCAGGCCCCCCTCGTGTTCAACCAGTCCCGGCAGGCTATCGACTGGCTGTCGGGCACCGAGAAGCGCATGCGCAAGGACTACAAGATCCTGCCGCGCGAGCCGGGCGATGAAGCCGGCGCCGAGCTGAAGAGCAAGCTGGTGAAGTACCTGGACGACGTGAACCTGACCCAGTGGCATCGCAGCCGAGCGTTCAAGCAGGCTGTCACGGCTGGCCTGTCCTGGCTGGAGGAGGGCCTGAATCCCGACCCCGAGAAGGAGATCATCTACAGCGGCTGGGAGGACTGGCGCAACGTCTACCGCGACAGCCACAGCCGCAACCTCGACATGAATGTCGACGCCCGGTACCTCTTTCGGGCCAAGGTGATCGACCTCGACTATGCCGAGGCCCTGCTGCCCGGCTGTGAGGAGCACCTGCGAGCGGTGGCGAGCCGTATGGACGAGGACGCCGAGTGCGACGACATCTGGTACATGGGCCAGCGACTCACCGGCGCGTCCGAGACGGAGTGGGGCAGCATCCACAGCCTGGCCAGCTTCGGCGACCGGGCGGCGTACATGGGCCGCAACGGCTACTACGACTACGCGCGCCGTCGCAGCGTGCGCATGCTCGAATGCTGGTACCGCGTCCCGCAGCGCGTGAAGGTCTTCGCAGGCGGGCCGTTCCAGGGCCGCATGGTCAACATGATGGACCCGCGGCACCTGCAGGCCGTGAACGAGCGCATGCCGCTCTATGAGGCCGTGAAGATGCAGATGCGGGTGATGCTGGCAACCAAGTACTCCCCGCTGCGCGACATGGCCAGCCCCTTCCGGCACGGCCGATTCCTGCTCACGCCCATCTTTGCATACCGGCGCGCTCGTGATGGCGTGGCCTACGGCGCTATGCGCGGCATGCGGGACATCCAGGACGACATCAACAAGCGCCGCTCCAAGGCGCTGTTCGCGCTGTCGTCCAACCGGGTGATCGCGGAAGAGGGCGCCGTGGATGACGTGGACGAGGCGCGGGCTGAAGCGGCGCGGCCGGACATGTGGCTGACGAAGAAGCCCAACAAGGAACTGAAGTTCGAGAAGCCGCTCGGCGACTACCAGGGAAACCTCGAGCTGGCCGCGCAGAACACGCAGATGATCCGCGAGATCGGCGGTGTCACCGGCGAGAACCTGGGCCACGACACCAACGCCAACAGCGGCAAGGCCATCCTCGCCAAGCAGGACCAAGGCGCGCTCACGACGGGTGAGCTATTCGACAACCTGCTGCTGGCAATCCTGCAGGCCGGCAAGCTGCGGCTGTCGCACATCGAGCAGTTCTGGACCGAGGAAAAGGCCGTGCGCATCGTGGGCGAGCGAAAGCCCATCGAATGGCTTGAGGTGAACAAGTTCGACCCGGCCACTGGTCAGATCCTGAACGACGTGACCGCCCGGGAAGCGGACTTCATCGTGGACACGCAGGACTACCGCGCGAGCCTGGCCCAGGCCGCGATGGAGCAGATGTTCCAGCTGCTGGGCCAGATCGCGACGTTCGCGCCCCAGGTGGTGCTGGCGGTGCTGGACCTCGTGGTGGAGTCGGCCGAGATCAAGGACAAGGACGAGTGGGTCGCCCGCATCCGCAAGCTCAACGGCCAGCGCGACCCCAGCAAGCCTCCCACGCCCGAGGAGCAGCAGGCTGAGCAGGCGGCCCAGGCGAAGCAGGCCGAGGTCGAGCAGCTGGCCACGGACACGGCCAAGGCCCAGTTGGAGCAGGTCAACACCAACATCGAGCTGCTGCGCGCACAGATGAAGAAGCTGAGCGTGGACGACGCCATGAAGCGCGTCGAGACGCTCTACACCGCGCTGCAGGCCGCTCAGGTCGCCGCTACCACGCCGGGCGTGACGGGCGCAGCCGACGAGATCGCCAAGAGTGCTGGCTTTGATGACCAGCAGCCGGGCGGCATCCCCCAGACGCCGGCCACGCCGGGCGCCACGCCACCGACCAACACCGATCCCATGACGCCGGTGCCAGGCAGCCCGATGAACGCGCCGGCTGATCCGCTTCCTCCCGACCCGGGCCCGGCCACGGGCCTCGCAGGCGCCCGCGGCGGCATCGAGACGCCCACGGGCACCGACAACCTCCCACCCCAGTGAAAGGCAAGACGCCATGACCGACCCCACCAAGACCATCATCCCGCCCACCGTCGGGCGCGTCGTCTGGTATTACCCGGATCCGCGCAGCGGCGAGTCTGGCTTTCAGCCGCCATTCAAGGGCGCACCGCTGGCCGCCATCATCGCCTGCGTGCACTCGGCCACGATGGTGAACCTGACCGTGTTCGACGCCAACGGCGCACCCCACAGCCGCACGTCGGTGGAACTGGTGCACGATGAAAGCGAGCTGAGCAACGATCTGCGCCCCTTCTGCACCTGGATGCCCTACCAGAAGGGCCAGGCCGCAAAGACCGAGGCGGCAGAGCGGCGGGCGGCCGCTGTGGAAACGAAGACCTACGCCGACGGCACGGTGGTCACGGGCACCAGCCCGCTGCCCGACCTGTCGCCCAAGACCTTCAGCTTTGGCGTGGCCCTGGACCTGCTCAAGGACGGATTCCGCGTCAGCCGTGTGGGTTGGAATGGCAAGGGCATGTGGCTGGATCTGCAGCTCCCGGACGCCGGCAGCAAGATGACGCTGCCCTACCTCTACCTGAGCTACCCCACCATCGACGTGCGCACCACGCCGGGCGCGCGCGTGCCGTGGCTCGCGAGCCAGACGGACATGCTCGCCGAAGACTGGGTGCAGGTGCCCTGACCATGCAGAAGAGTCGCCACAGCCTCGCCCTGTGCGTGGCCGCAGGCCTGAGCATGACCGCGCTCGCCGTGGCCACGCCCGTGGAGCCGCGCGAGGGCATCACGCGCGGTGCGCACACGACGCGCCGCCGTGCCAACCCAGTGCAGCGTGTGCCCCCGCACCCCGACGCCGAGATCGCGCGCTGGAACGCCGCCGTCGATGCCAAGAAGGCGGCGAAGGCCGAGCGCAAGGCGCGCCGCCGCGCTGCTGCTTGACCACCCCACCATCCCCACAAGGCATGACACCATGACCATCGAACTGAGCGAAGACGACCTGCGCGGCCTGAGCGCCAACGAGCGCGCCGCGCTGCTGGCGGCCGCAGAAGACGACGAGGAGGGCGCTGTCGCCGAGGCGTTCGGCAAGGTCGCGACTGCGCCCGCCCCCGGCCCCGCTGCTGCTCCCGCCGGCGAGGAGGCCCAGACGGACCCCGAGGACGAGGCCGCCGCCGCTGCTGCAGCAGCAGCTGCCGCATCGCCTGCACCTGCTGCGGCCAGCCCGGCTCCCGCGGCCGCCACGCCCGCTGCTGCGCCCCCGATCGATCCGGCACCTGAAGCCGAGCCGCCCGCGGCCCCGCCGCCGCCCGCGCGCCACGCGCCCACCGACATCGCCGACCAGCGCAAGGCGCTCACCGCGCAGGAAGACGATTCGATGGCGAAGCTCATGGAGGGCGAGATCACGCCCGCCGAGCACGCCGCGGTGCGCGCCGAGGTGCGAGCCAAGCTCGACTCGCTGCTGCTGGCCGAGGCCCAGGATCGCGCCGCCGACGAGTTCGCGCGGCAGCAGATGGTCGGCCAGTACCAGGTGGACCTCGCGGAGACGGTGAAGGCGGGCAAGACCGTGGGCCTCGACTACACCAAGGGCGACCTGCAGAAGGAGTTCGACGGCGCCGTCGTCATGTTCTCCAACGAACTGGCGGCCCGCAACATCTTCGACCAGCCCGGCAACCTCGCGAACTCGCGCCAGGCGCTGAAGGAGGCGCACGAGCTGCTGATGCGCCGTCATGGGAAGGCGGCGGCACAGGCCCCGGCCGCTGCTCCCGCTGCCACGCCGGCCGCGGCGGGTCCGCGCCCGCCGGTGAACCGCTCGGCGCTGCCCACCACGCTTGCAGCCACGCCCGCGGCGGTGGACCCCTCGATCGCGGGCAACAAGTTCGCCCACCTGGAGAACATCACCAACCCCGCCGAGTTGGAACGCGCGCTGGCGCGCCTCAGCCCGTCGGAGCAAGAGGAGTACCTCGGCCAGTGACCTCGAAGCCCACCACCACCCTCATTCGCGACCTTCGGGTCGGCGAGTGCGTTTCGTTCGACGGAGGACGCATCAAGGTCTGCTTGCGCGAGAAGAGCGGTCGCGCCGCGCGCCTGCAGTTCGAGGTGCCGGAGGCGGTGGGCATCGACAAGCCGCGCCAGGCCGCCAACGACGAGGCGGCGGAGCCTGCGACCCCCCTTGATTCTGCGACTTTGTGATATAGGCTTCACGCCACTGAATCCGCCGACGCGCGCGTATGCGTTGGGAGCGGGAACAAGGCCGCCGGGGGCAACCCGGTTCTGAGCGCAAGACGTGCTCCATGCCGTGAGGCGAAGGAGCACGATCGTGCGCACCCTGATCGGGGTCAACGACCCCCAAGCAGTCAAGAAGTGGAGCTCGCTGATGGCCGTGGCCATCAACAAGGCTTCCTACTGGGCGAAGAAATTCGTCGGCGAGGGCAAGGACGCCCGCCTGCCGATCCAACGGATCGATGACCTCGAATCCGGCGCGGGCGACGAGGTGCTCGTTGACCTGCTGATGCCGATGAACATGGAGCCGCTCATCGGCGACCAGACGCTCGACGGCAAAGAACAGCCCCTGAAGTACTTCACCGACCGCCTGCGCATCGACCAGGTGCGTGGTGGCGCGGACCTGGGCTCGCGCATGACCAAGAAGCGCACCCTGCGCAACCTGCGGTCGGACGCCAAGCGGGCCCACACCGACTGGTGGAAGCGCTTGATGGACGAGCTGTACTTCATCTACCTGTCCGGCTCCCGTGGCACCGGCGGCGGCTTCGTCTGGAGCGCGAACAACCCGTTCTTCACCGTCAACCCGTTGACGGATCCCGACTCCATGCACCAGATGTATGGCGGCTCGGCCACGTCCAAGGCATCGCTGACCTCGGCGGACACCATGAAGCTGCGGCTCATCGACAAGGCGGTGGCCAAGGCCGAGACGATGGGTGGTGATGGCACCGACGAGCTGTCGATGATCCCCATCAGCATCGAGGGTGGCGATCACTACGTGGCCCTGATGCACACGTGGCAGTTCGACGCCATGAAGCAGGACGTGAACCCCGGTGGCTGGCTCGACATCCAGAAGGCCGCCGCTGCCGCCGAGGGCGCCAAGAACCCGATCTTCCAGGGCAACAAGGGCATGTACAACGACGTGATCCTGCACACGCACCGGAACGTCATCCGCTTCGGCGACTACGGCGCCGGTGCGAATCTGCCGGCCGCTCGCGCGCTGTTCCTGGGCTCGCAAGCGGCATTCGTGGCCTACGGCGACAACGAATCCGGTACGCGCTACCAGTGGACGGAAGAGAGCAAGGACCACGGCAACAGCATCGCCATCGGCACTCACGCGATCCTGGGCGTGAAGAAGGCGACCTACAAGTCCAAGGACGGCCAGACGCAGCGCGACTTCGGTGTCGTGGCCATGGACACCTACTGCGCCGACCCGAACGCCTGATGACCACGGGCCCTGCTGCGGCAGGGCCTCATCAGCGCATCGCTCATCCCATTCAAGGAGTCCGAAATGTCCCGAATCCTCTCCGAACTGCTGACCGGCAAGAAGAACGGCCCGCTGCCCAATGACGGCGGCGTGTCGGAGATGCCCGTCACCGTCGTGCTGCCCGCCGCGCTGGCCGTGGGCGACCTCATCGAGCTGGTGGATCTGCCCCAGTACGTCAGCCTGGTGGACTACGACGTAATCGCCCCCCAGCTGGACAGCAACGGCGCCCCTACGCTGGCCGTGTCCATCGGCGAAGAGAACGCCGGCCTCACCGACCTGGCCACTGTCTACGAGGCCGGGCTGACGCCGGGCCGCGGGGCCAGCGGCAACGTGGTGCGCTGCGGCAATGCCGCTGCATCCCAGGCCAGCGTGGCCGCGTCGCGGCGCATCGCCCTCAAGGTCACCACCGCTGCGGCCACCTATGCCGGCGCGGGCAAGACCATCACCTTCGTCCTCCACCTGCGTAGCTAACCACCGCGGGCCCCGGAGTGTGTGCATGGGGCGCTGCTGCGGAGTAGCGCCCCTTTTCTTTGTCCATCACCCAGCCAATCACCAGGAGCGCAAGATGCAGATCCACGCTTACCGCCGCAAGGAGCCGACGCCGGTCGAACTCTTCGGCAAGAACTACCTCTTCACCCCGAACCCGGCCGGCCACTGCGTGGCGGACGTGGCGGACGGCCGCGCCATCGCGCGCCTGCTGTCCATCCCCGAGGCCTACCGCGAATACGACGCGGCCACGGCGCCCGCCGTCTCCAGCGCCCCCGCGCCGGCGCCCCTGGCCACCCCCATCGCTTCTGCGCCGCAGGCGACCACCGAGACGGACGACGACGACGGCCCCGAGCCGCTGAAGGGCAGCGACTACCTCCCGGCCGTCATCGAACTCGGCTACGGCAAGACCGTCACGATCGGCGAGTTGGTAGCGCTGGCCCAGGCCCGCGCCGGCCTCGATGCTGAGGAATGGAACCTCAACGACGACGAGGACCGCGAGAGCTTGCTGCAAGACCAGGTGGACGCCATGCGTGCCGAAGTCAGCGCTATTGCGAAGGCCGAGGAGGCTGCCGAGGAGGCTGCGGCGCGCGCGGCCAGCACCCCCGTCCCACCTGCTGCTGTGGGCGGAGACGACGGTGCCGACACGCCCACCACCGGCATGGTCGTCACGAACGGCGAGCAGAGCATCGACATCGGCGCCATGACCGCCGCCCAGGTCCGCGCTTTCGCGGCCGAGGCCGGCGTCGAACTGCCCAAGGGCAACAGCGTGAAGGTCGCCGACCTGCGCACGATGCTCTACCAGGCGCTGACCAAGCCCGCCTGAGCACGACATGCAGGCCTCGGACATCATCGCCAGCGCGCGGATCCTGCTCACCGACCCCGACAAGGTGCGGTGGGACGATCCGACGCTGCTGCGCTGGCTGAACAGCGGCCAGCGGCAGATTTGCGCTGTGCGCCCGGACGCGAAGTCGGTCCGTGCAGACCTGGCGCTAGCGGCCGGGGTGGAGCAGACCATTCCCGCCAACGGCTGGAAGTTCCTGTCCGCCCTGCACAACGTCGGCAGCGATGGCAGCCGCGGCCGCGTCTTGACGCTGGTGAGCCGGGACGAACTCAACGCCATCGATGTGTCGTGGCCCGCTGCGTCCGGCCAGGCCGTGCAGAAGCACTACACGGTGGACGAGGACAACCCGCGCATGTTCGAGGTGTGGCCGCCGTCGATGGGCGGCAACAAGCTGCGCATCAACTACGCCGCCCTGCCCACGGACTGCACCACGCTGTCGTCCGATGTGGACCTGAGCGACGTGTACGAGGGCCCGCTGGTGGACTGGATCTGCTACCGCGCCTATGGGCCGGACAGCGACGACACCCAGGATGCGACCCGGTCCGCCACGCACCTGTCCGCCTTCATGACCGCCCTGGGCGTGAAGAGCCAGAGCGATGCCGCCACGGCGCCGAAGCGCAAATGAAGCCCTTCAGCGCGTTCCTGCCCGACCTGCTGCCCCTGGTGCCGAACTGCCCGGAGCCCGTGGCCGAACTCGCCCTGAAGCGCGCCACGCAGCGCTTCTGCGAGCTGTCGCGCGCCTGGCGCATCGACCTCGATCCCGTCACGCTGATCGCCGACATCGACCTCTACGACCTGGAGCTGCCCATGGCCGCCGAGCTGGTGCGCATCGAGCGCGCCAAGCTGGACGGCCTGCCGATCCGCGTGGCACCCGTCGATGAGGAGTGCTCGGAACGAGACTACATCCGCTGCCCCGACGGTCGGCAGATTGTGGTGGCTCCGGTGCCGGTCGGCACGCGCTCGCTGGTCATCACTGCCAGCCTGAAGCCCGGCAACGCCGCGCAGAGCGTGGAGGACTTCATCGAAGCCCGCCACCGCGAGCTGATCGCCCGCGGCGCGGCCGGCCGCCTGATGCAGCAGCCGGGCAAGGTGTACAGCGACGCCAACCGCGGCCTGGTGGAGGTCGCCGCCTTCGAGGCCGAGTGCACCCGCGTGCGTGAGCAGGCCCGCCGCGGCTACGGCCGCGTGCCGCCGCGCGTGATCCCCAACTTCGTCTGACGGAGCAGCCGTGAGCCTGCCTCTCCCCACCTGCCAAGTTCGTGTCGTGGTCTTCGATTCGGCCGGCGGGGCACCCGTGGCCGGCGCGCAGGTGCAGGCCCAGCTCTCGAGCTACGACGTTGGCGATGGGTATGTGGTTCCGCGCCTGGTTGTTGGCACCACGGACATCGACGGCGAGGCCTTCCTGGACCTGTGGCCCAACCAACTGGGTAGCAGCGAGTCCTTTTACACGGTCACCATCACGGCGCCGAACGGGAAGCGCCTGCGCACCATCGCCGTGGTGCCGAATCAGCCCACGGCCGACCTGCAGGACATCGCCGAACTGCCGCCCTATGACGGGAAGCCAGACGCAGCGATCTACCTGAACACCGTCGTTCAGGCGGCCCAGGATGTCACACAGAAGGCCCAACAGGTCAATGATGATGCTGAAGCGGCCACGCAGGCCGCTGGCATCGCGATTCAGAAGGCGAACGACGCAGGGCAAAAAGCGAGCGATGCGGAGCAATTTGCCTCCAATGCGGCGGGCTTCGCTGATGCAGCAGCAGCATCGGATGAATCCGCTGGGCAACATGAAGCCGCGGCGGCAGCACAGGCGGGTGTTGCTACGGCGGCATCCAACAATGCGCAGGCCGCGTCCCGTTCTCCAGGGACTTGGACTTTCCTGGCTGGACTCACGCCGACCGTCATCGGCGAGGGGGCTGAGGTACCAGACAGTGACACGGGCACCCACGTTGATCCTTCCACGTCGCTTCCGGTACCCAACGCCGGGCGGTACAAGGGATTTGCCACGACGCTGGGTGCATGGGAGCGCATTGGGCCCACCGGTCTGTATGGAAAGACGAGTATTGCGGTTGTCAACCAAGTCCCTTCAGTCGTCTACTTGTACGGGCAGCAACTGGCCGGGTGGGTCAAAGACACGAATGGGCGCATTGGCGTCGGCATCGCGCAGGACAGCACTCTCCTCGCAAAGCTGCCCCTCGTCCAAGGCTCCGGGATCACCATTACGCGCTCGGCTGCTGACGGCAAATACACCATCGCTTCCACGGGCGGGGTGACTGGCGTTACTTCCGGCCTCAACGCCATTTCAGCCGCCATCAATGCAGGCACCCTAAAGGTCTCGCTCGGCACGACTGAGGGTGTTGTGCCAGTCGGTGGCGGGTGGATTGATGGACGGGGCCTTAACGTCTACATCGGCGGCGTGAAGGTCGTGGGTGGCATCAAGGGCACCGATGGTCGCTGGCCCATCTGGGTCGGAGAGGACGGCAAGGGCCACGTCCACGGGCTCGTCGTGCCGACGCCCGCCGACTACCTGCTGAAGGAGGCGGCAGCCTACGGTGACAGCCTCACGGCTGGCGCCGGCGGGGGTGGGTCCACCATCATTGGCGCGCTCGCGACCGCGCTGGGCATCCCTGGGTTCAACCGTGGCATCGGCGGGCAGACTTCCAACCAGATCGCGCAGCGCCAGAGCGGCAACGTCGTCACGGCGACGCTCTCGGGGAATCAGATCGTTGCGGGCGCCAACACGGTGACCGAGTTCAATGGCGCTGCTGTGGCCGGCATGTCCACGAACGGCGCCCGCGACCAGCCGCTGTCCACGGCATCGGACAACACGACGCGCAGCATGTCGGTCAGCCTGTGCGGCGTGACCGGGACGCTCACGCGCACGGCGAACGCCGCGCCGTCTACCGTCGAGGGCTACACGTTCACGCCAGACGCCGGCCAGGCACTGCCGGTGACATGCCCGACTCAGTCGCCCATGCTTGTGCTGTCCAACGTCTTTGCAGACACGCGGCGCATCAACATCCTCTGGCCAGGGCGCAACAACGATTGGACGTCGCCGACCCAGATCATGAGCGACCTCGACGCGATGACAAAGGTGCTCATCGAGGCCGGGAACCGGCGCTTTGTCGTCATGACGGTCATCAATGGCAACTACGCGGCCGAATATGCCGGTGCCTCCCGGTACGTGCAGCTCATGGCGATCAACCGAGCCATCATGCGGCGCTACCCGAACAACGTTGTGGACGTGCGCTCGTACCTCATCAACCGCGCGCTGGCTTACCTTGGAATCACTCCCACTGCGCAGGACCTGATTGATATCGGAAACGACACGGTGCCGACCTCCTGCCGGGCCGTAGGCGACAACATCCACCTCAACGGGATCACCTACGCCGCCATCGGCGCGAACCTGCTGGCCCCGTTCATCACTGCGAAAGGATGGGTCTAATATGCCCCTCGAAATGAATTGCGGCGTGGCCTTCATTGGCTCCGACCTTCCGCCCAAGGGGTACGCCGACCCCATCATGAACGACGGCACGAAGTTCCTCCTGGACTTCACGCGGGCCGACTGCAACCCGAACGCCGATGGCGCCCTCGCGGTTGGCTCCGTCTTCCATGACCTCGTCAGCGGCAATGCCGACTGGACCATCGTCCGCCCTGGAGGCGTGAGCCCGGTCACCCAGCGGCCCGGGCGCATGGGTCTGTCGTGGGCGGACAACTCGCTGGTTTCGCAGGTGGACACCATCCGCTCTTCGGCGGCCAAGCTGTGGAACGCGGACCAGCCTTTGACGCTGTGGGCCTGGATCAAGCAGTCGGGCTTGAGCGTCGTGGCGAACTACGCGCGCCTCTTCGGCCGCAGCGCGGCCGTCAACGGCAACACCAATGCGTGCCAGGTGGCGATTGACACGGGGAACGGGGGCGCTAACCCCCGCGGCTCCGTCCTGCCGGCCAGCAGCGGGGTCGGTATTGCAACCGGCCCGGGCGCCGCCCTCTCGCGCGACACAGTGCACCTGCTGACCCTGGAATACGTGCCCAACAGCACGCTGGTGATGTACTTCGACGGCGTGGTCAGCCAGCGCCTCGACTCAAGCATCCCTGCAGCGCTGGCCGATGACACTGGCTGGTACAACTGGCTCGCGTTCGTTGGCGGCGGCGTCGTCTACCGCATCGGCGCGGAGTCCCCGACCCAGAGCGGGCGCTCGGCATCGCAACTGGCGGCCGCCGAGAAGGCGCTGAAGAACGGCATCTTCAGTTGAAGCTCATCAGCTTTTCTACGCAGCGGGGCCGGCGCTTGATGCCAGAACCAACCAACACAGCGGATTGAAAGCAATGCCGAAGATCGCGCTCGCCGAGTTCAACGGGGCCGCCCTCGCGGTGCATCCCAAACTCATCCCGGACACGGTGGGCACGGCCTCGCGCAACCAGCGGCCGGGCCGCGGCGACCTGCGGCCGTGGCGGCAACCGTTGCCGGTGGCCACCGTGCCGGCCGGCCGCCACACCATCTACCGCATGGGCCGGGACGTGGCCAGCGACACGCAGTACTGGCTCTCTTGGCCGGGCATCGTGCACGCCGTGCGCGGCTTCGTCAGCGGCGACACGGTGGAGCGGACCTTCTATACCGGCGACGGCGCCCCGAAGCAGACCAACACCAGCATCGGCCTGGCCGCTCCGCCGTACCCGAGCGCCTACCGGGAGCTCGGCGTGCCTGCGCCGGCCTCGGCGCTGCTGGTGACGCCCAACAACACGGGCGAGGCGACCGACACCGAGCTGCGGTACTACACCTACACCTACGTGACGGACCTGGGCGAAGAGAGCGCGCCGGCGCCGGTCAGCGCGCAGGTGCAGTGCAAGACCGATGACACCTTGGCGATCGCCGGTGTCTCGCCGCCGCCGGCCGGCGCCTATGGCATCGACCGGATCCGGTTCTACCGCACGCAGTCGGCAACCAGCGGCGACGCGGAGTTCTTCTTCCTGCGCGAGGAGCCATCGACCATCGGCAGCACCACCGACGACAACCGGGCCCTGGGCGAGGTGCTGCCCACCGATGGCTGGCTTGTGCCGCCTTCGACGCTCACAGGCCTGACGGCCATGTGGAACGGCATGGCCGCAGCCATCAACTCGGCCGACGGCTCGGTGCGGTACTGCGTGGCCTACAAGCTCTATGCCTGGCCGGTGGCCTTCGAGACGCTGCCGCCAAATGCGAAGGCCGTGGCGCTGGCGGTGTACGGGCAGCGCCTCCTCGTGCTCACCACCGGCAAGCCCGTGCTGGTGCAAGGCTCCGGGCCCGATGCCCTGGACGAGCAGCCGCTGGAGATCGCGCAGGCCTGCGTGGCCGCTCGCAGCGCCGTGGGCCTGGGCCACGGCGTGGCCTGGGCATCGCCGGACGGCCTGGCCTACTTCGGCGACGGTGGCGCATCGCTCTGCACCATCGGCCTGCTCACCCGCGACCAGTGGACGGCCATGAACCCCGAGTCCATCACCGCCGTCAACTACGAGGGCTTCTACTTCGCGAGCTACCTGGACATGGAGGGGGTGCGCCGGGGCTTCTTCCTGGACCCATCGAACCCCAAGGGCATCTTCTTCCTCGACCAGGGCTACGAGGCCATGTTCGTGGACGAGCACCGCGACGCGCTGTTTGTGCTGGACGGCACGGCCGTGAAGAAGTGGGATGCCGGTGAGGCCTCGATGACGGCCCTGTTTCGCAGCAAGGTGTTCGCGGGGCCGGAGCGGAACTACTCCGCCGCCCGGGTGGAGGCGGACGCCTACCCGGTCACCATGCACGTCGACGTTCTGGACCTGCACCCGGATGTGGTCGCCGCCCGCATCGAGGCCCGGCCCGGCCTGTTCACGTCGCCAGCAACCGGCGTGCTGCGGCACACCCACGTCGTTGACGACCGCCGGCCCTTCCGGCTGCCGGGCGGTGTCCTGTCGCGCACCCACCAGGTGACCATCGAGACGAGCAACCCTGTGCAGTGGGCCACGCTGGCCAGCAGCATGCGCGAGCTGTCGGAGGAGGGCTGATGGCCGATCCTCGGCGCGAGATTCCCTCGGTCAACTCCGCGAACTTCGCGCAGCGCATGCGCGAAACGATCATGGTGTACCTGGGCAAGCAGGGCAACAAGCTCGACCGGGGTGTGACGGTGCGCGACCTCGTGGAGGGCGGGTACCTCAAGCTCCGGCAGAGCTGGCTCGGCGGGGACAACAATCCCTTCGACGGCGTCGCGCCCGGCTTCGAAGTGCCCAAGGACACCCGGCCGCCGCCCACGCCCAGCGGCTTTGCGGCAGATGGGGCGCTGTCGCACATCCTCGTGACGTGCGACGACCCGACCTACCAGAGTGGCCATGGCCATGGCGAATCGGTGCTCTACGGGGCGCCCTTTGATGGGACGGGGCCCATGCCCACGTTCGCGAACGCCGTGGAACTCGCGCGGTTCCCCGGAACGGTCTACGCCTACGGCGTGAACCCCTCGACGCGCCTGCGCCTGTGGCTGAAGTGGCGCTCGAAGGATGGCGTGCTCTCGCTGCAGCCCGCCGGCGGCATCAACGGGCTGGACGTGAGCACGGGGCTCGATGTGGCGCCGCTGCTGGACGCGCTCACTGCCGCGGCGGAGGACCCCAGCGCGCCCTATGCCAAGTTCGCGGTGCGCGCGGACCTCTTCTACGTCAGCAGCTCGACCGGGCCCACGGACGCCGGGCTGTTCAGCGTCGTGACGGTGCCCATCACCATGAACGGGGTGACCGTGCCCGTTGGCGTCTACATGCGTGATGCGTTCATCATGAACGGCACCATCGTGAACGCCAAGATCGGCAACGCGGCCATCGACAACGCCAAGATCGCCAACGTCAGCGCCTCGAAGCTGACCGCGGGCTCCATCACGGTCGGCGAATACATCCAGTCGATCGGGTATGCCTCCGGCCTGAGCGGCTGGCGCATCGACGGCAATGGGAACCTGGAGGCCAACAACGCCACGATCCGCGGCACCACCTACGTCGGCGGCGGCACGGTGGGCGGCATCATCATCGAGCCCACGGCCATCCGCTCGAGCAACTACAACGGCACGTCGCTCGGCTTCCGCCTGGGCGCCGACGGCACGCTCGACATGCCGAATGGCGTGGTGCTCACGCGCAACCTGGCTGCCGGCGCTGTCACGGCCGACAAGATCAGTGTGCAGCGCCTGGATGCCATGTCCGCCACGATGGGCACGCTCGCTGCCGGGCAGCTGGAGATCGACGGTGGCCCCGACCCCGACAGCTGGGGCTATGTGCGCACGCCGGGCAAATGGCTGGACGACAACGACGGCTGGATCCTGGCGCGCAACCGGGCCGACGGGGCGAATTTCCTGAGCTTCAAGTGTGGGGGCATGCGCTTCAACATGCACAACTACCCTGGCGGCTACGGCGCGGCCATGGACTGGGGTGGCATCTACATGGACAGCAGCGGCTACCTGGAGGTGCGCCGCCAAGCTGTCATCGACACGCTGAACGTTGCAGCCGGGGCCGTGGCGGCGCACATGCGCACGTCGGGGACGTCGGACACGATCACCATCGGCGTGACGGTGCCCGAGGGCCAGACGTGGGATGTCGTTGCGAACGGCTACGTCGCACCCTACTACGTCAACGACACGAACCCAGCGGCCGGATACGACCCGGCGGTCTATGTCACCCTCTCGCAGAGCATGTTTTCGGAGTATGTGCCTGGGGTGAACCAGAGCTACTCCGTCGACGTGGGTGAGGGCACCACGCTCTACTACATGAAGTACCGGGCGCCGCTGAACGTGATGGGGCGGACCACCCTCGCCGCGGGCTACCACTCGGTTTCGCTGACGGTGACTGGGCCGAGCGGGCCGATGAACAAGATCCTCCTGTTGAGCATCCTCAAGCGGCCATGAGCGACATCTTCTACTTCACCCGCTTCGACAAGGCCACCGGCCGCGTGCTGGAGGTCGGCCAGACCATGCACACGCTGGAGATGCGCACGGCAGAGGTGGGTGTGGTGCGCGAAGAGGCGCCGCCGAACACCTATCGGGCGGGCGACGCATGGGTGCCGATACCGCCCCAGCCCAGCCCGGCGCACCGTTTTGACTGGACGGCGCACGTCTGGGTCGATGACACGCCGGCGGTCAGCGTGGAAGACCTGAAGACGGCGCGTGCCCACGCGGTCGATGCCGACTTCAGCAAAGCCTCGGCCGCGCTGCTGGACGGCTACCCCCAGGCGGAACGGCTGACCTGGCCCACGCAGCAGGCTGAGGCGATGGCCTGGCATGCCGATGCGCAGGCGGCGACACCGTTCCTCGATGGGCTGGCGCTGCATCGCGGGATCTCGCCCGAAACGATGCGGGCGAAGACGCTCGCGGCTGTGCAGGCCTTCCAGCAAGCCTCGCAGTACCTGGTCGGCACGCGGCAGCGGCTGCAAGACCAGCTGGCGCAGGCCACCACGGCGGAGGCTGTGGCCGCTGTTTCCTGGCCATCCGACCCCCCTTGAAATCGTAGGGTGGCGGGCCGTAGTCTCAGGCGCCTTTCCCTCCCGCCATGCGCCTGCGCCTCGCCCTCGCTCTGTCCCGGTACGCCGGCCAGGTTCTTACCCCGGACCTGGCCCGTTCCATCTTGCGCGACGTGGAGGGGGCCGACCGCACCATCGACGGCAAGCGCTTCGGGCAGGAGGGCTTCAACGGCTACGTGATCGCTGCCGAGACCGTGGCGGGCAACGAGGCGGCCCTCGTTCCGCTGCAGGCGGCCTGCCACGAAGAGACGCGGCCGGGCATCCCCTTCGATCACCAGTTCGACTTCGCCCGCCAGCGGGAGGCCGAGCGCGCTGGCAACCTGGTGCTGTTCACGGCCAGGCTGGCGTCCACGGGCGAGCTGGTCGGCGTCCTGCGCGTGCGGGTGTTCCAGCCCGACGGCTGCGCTCACCTGGAGGTGACCGACGACCTCTTCTACATCCGGCCGGCGCACCGGAACTGGCTCGCCGTCCACCTGTGGCGCTTCGCGGAGCGCTCGATGTTCAACCTGGGTGTTCGGGTGGTCAGCTTCGACAGCCTCTCGATCACCGGCGCGGACCGCATGGCGCGCTACCTCGGCTACACGCCGGTGGCCACCAAGTTCACCAAGGTCGCGCAGGACGCTTGCGACTACCAGCAGGTGCCCCAACGGCGCCCGCGAGGAGATTCGCATGGCGCGATGGCATCGCACTGAGTTCGACCTGCTCCCCGAGCAGGCTTTCCGGCCCCGCGCGGGCGGTGGCATGACCCTGGAGGGCGGTGGAGGCGGTGGCAGCAGCGCTGCTGACTACGCCCAGATGATGGCCACCATCAAGCAGACCGAGCTCAATCAGGAGCAGTTGGCCTGGGCGAAGAGCGTCTATGCCGATGAGGCGCCCGCCCGCGCGGAAGCGACGCGGCAAGCCTCGGAGGTGGCGGACACGCAGCTGGCGCAGATGCGGCAGCAGATCGCCATCACCCAGCAGGCCCAGGACGACTACACGAGCCTCTACCGACCCCTGGAGCAGTCGCTGGTCACCGACGCGGCGAACTACGACACCCCCGAGCGCAGGGCAGCCGAGTCCGCGCAGGCCGTGGCCGGCGTGGAGCAGCAGCTCGCCGCCCAGCGCGGCGCCACGACCCGGGAGATGGAGCGCTCCGGCGTGGACCCGTCCAGCGGGAAGATGGCCGCCCTGCAGGGCTCCATGGACCTGAATGCAGCGAAGCTGAAGGCTGGCGCCGGCAACGCTGCCGCGAAGTCCGTCGAGAACATCGGCTATGCCCGCAAGATGGACGCGGCCAGCCTGGGCCGCAACATCGCTTCGAGCCAGGGCACCACGGCGGCTCTGGCATCTCAGCTCGGCTCGTCGGCCATCGGCTCGAACGCGGCCAGCATCGCTGCTTCGCAGTCGGGGAACGGGCTGATGCAGGGGGCGTACAACACGGCAGTTTCTGGTGCGGGCCAGACTGCCAACTCCTATGGCGCCATGGCGGGGCGGCAGACCTCGGCGGCCAACGCCGCATCGGCGGAGCGCTCTTCGAACGTCGCGGCTGGGGTTGGTGCCGCCGCGACTGTGGCAACTGCCGCGATTGTCATCTGATGAGCTTGATGAATACCGAGGCCGTAGCGGTCGCAACCGCCCAGCTTGTCCAACGCGGCATGCGCGTCTTCAATGCCGCGCTGTTCGCACCGACCGAGCGCGAACACGTCGCCGTGCTGTTGGCGCTCGCAGACCTGCCGGAGGGCGGCATGGTGATCGATGCGGGCTGCGGTGTCGGCGAGATGGCGCTGCACATGCGCAACGACCGGCCCGACCTGGACATCCTGCTGGTCAACATGAGCGCGGAGCAGTTGGCGCAGTGCCCGGAGGGCTTCCATCGGCTGCAGGCCGACTTCGACCACATGGGCGCGGTGCCGGACGGTGCGGCAGACGCCATCATCTTCAGCTACGCCATCTGCCATTCTCCGGACTGGCCCACCACGCTGCGCGAGGCGCGCCGGGTGCTGAAGGACGGCGGCGTGCTGCTGATCAACGACCTGGCCCGCCTTGGCGGCGACAACGCCGAGTTCGAGCAGCTGCTCGGTGCCCGCGCGCACGAGCCCGAATGGGTGGAGGAGTGGGCAGCCCGAGCCGGCTTCCGCCTGGACTTCGCCGCCGCGCCCGCCGTGCACGAACACCGGCTGCGCGAGGTGCTGGTGGCCGACGGTGCTGGCGCTGGCCTGCTGGATGACCTGGTGCCGACCGTCTGGCGCTTCGTCGCCGCACCTCCGGAAGAAGCGCGGTGGATTCGCCACCGGGGCCGGATCGGCTTCCAGTTCAGCGGCGGGCGCGACAGCACCGCGGCGCTGTACCTGCTGCGCGATCGGTGGGTCGAAATGACGATCTACCACCTGGACACGGGCGACCAGTTCCCAGAGACGCGCGAAGTGGTGCGCCGCGTGCGCGCGGACCTGGAGGCGGCAGGCGGGCGATTCGAGGTTATTGAGACAGACGTGCAGGCCCGTCGTAATGACGTGGGCTACCCGTTCGACGTAGTGCCCGTGGACAACACCACCGTCGGGCGCTTGGTGTCGGGGGACCCTATACGAATCACCAGCCGCTACGAGTGCTGCGCTGGCGCACTCATGAAGCCGCTGCACGCGCGCATGGCGGCCGACGGCATCACGCTGTTGGTGCGCGGGCAGCGTGACGACGAATACGCCGCCCCCCCGCTTCGCAGCGGCGACGTGGCCGATGGCTTCGAGGTCTTCTACCCAGTGCAGGACTGGACCGCCGAACAGGTGATGGCGTTCCTGCAGGAGAACGGGCTCCCCGTGGCGCCGTTCTATGCCGCGGGCGTGCGCCGCGCACCCGAATGCATGGGCTGCACCGCCTGGTGGGACGAGGGCCGCGCCGCGTACCTGAAGGCACACCACCCGCGCGAGCACAAGGTGCTGATCCAGCGCCTCAACGACATCCGGGCCGCCGTCGACAAGCAGATGAGCTGGCTCACGCACGAAATGGAGGCCTGACATGGCAGCAGGATGGGGCACTGCCCTTCAATCTGGGGTGAACGGTTACCTCACGGGGTTGCAGATCGCCAAGCTCAACCGGGAGCAGCAGGACGCCGAGCAGCTGAAAGCCGACCTCAAGGCTGCCGGCCAGCAGGTCGCGGTGGAGCAGACCGGCGGCCAGCCCCAGATCCCCGAATGGGCGGACAACCGGGATGCGGGCACGCCCGAGATGCAGGCCCTCCCGAATTCGGGCTTGGTGGACACGCCCATCGCCCTGAAGGTGGGTGGACAGTCCTACGCGACGCGCGCCGAGGCCGACGCGGCGGCAGCGAAGGCCAACACGCCCGCAGCCATGGCGCAGCGTGCATCGGCCGTCTACGGCAAGCACGGGCAGATGGACAAGGCCATGGCCATGCAGCAGCAGGCCATGACCATGGAGCGTCAGCAGGCGGAGATGACGGAGACGGCCATGCGGCTCAAGAAGGCCGGCGTGATGGAGTCGCTCACGAAGTTCCGCATGACGGGCGATCCCGCCTCGGCCAGGGCCGCACTGGCCGGCGCGGGCTTCCCGATCGCCGGGGACGTGAAGGTGGAGCCGGTGGAACTCGACGTGCCCGGCCTGGGCAAGATGCGCACGTTCAAGGCCATCTTCGCGATGAAGGAAGGCGACAAGGAAATCCCGGCCGAGATCGACGCGCACCAGGCCACCATGGCCATGATGCCCTACGAGCAGGTGCTGCAGAACCAGCGCCAGGGCGTCGTAGACCAGCGCACCCAGGCCAATGCCGACCGCACGTTCAACGAGGGCGTGCGGCAGTTCGACGTGACGAACTCTCGCCTGACCGCCAGCCAAGCCCAGGAAGCGGAGCTGCGCGGCCTGCACATCGGCAGAGCCCGCCTCGACTTGGAAGAGGCCACGCGCAACGCAAAGGTGCCAGCGGCTGTGCGCCTGCAGGCCGAGACGTTGAAGAAGGAATCCGAGGCGATCAACGCCGCCATCACGAAGTCGCAGGCTGATGGATCGTGGGCGCCGGATAGCCCTGGCGCCAAGCAGCTGCTGGAGCGCCGCGCTGTCATCACGGAGCAGCTCAACCGCACCTTGGCGCCCTACGTCCCCTCCGAGGGCAAGGGCTCCGCAGACCCGTTCGGCCTGCGCGGCGGCGCGCCGGTGTCCTTCAAGGATCCGGCGTGGGACAAGGCCGAGGCGGAGGCCTCGCAGAAGACCGGCGTTCCTGCCGATGTCCTGCGCGTCGTGCGCACGCTGGGCGAGCGCAGCAACGGCGATCAGGTGTCGCCTAAAGGTGGGCGCGGGGTGTACCAGTTCATCCCGGAATCTCGCGAGGCCTTCAAGAAGAAGTACGGCGTGGACGCCTACTCGGACAACCCGGCGGATCAGGCGCTGGCCGCGGCCTATCACCTCAAGGAGGGCTACGACCGAACCGGCTCCTGGGAGAAGGCCGCAGCCGGCTTCAACGGTGGCATCAGCGCGGAGAAGGGCAAGAACGCCACCGCGGAGAACAAGGCCTACCGCGAGCGGACCGGACCGGCGATTGCTGCCGCCATGCAGCAGCAGGCCGATCCCATGGAAGAGCTCTACCGCAAGCAAGTAGCAGAGATGAACCGCGGAACCCGCGCCGACCTGAGCAGCGATGTGAAGGACTGGCTTGCGCGTCGTGACGACGACAAGAAGCAGCGCTTCAATGCGGCCCAGGCTGCCTTTCTCCAGAAGGAGAAGGACCGCGCGCTGCGGGAATCCAAGGTGCTGGCTGCGACCGCGCGCCCCTAAACAACGGACCTCACCCACATGGACATCAGCCAGATCCGCGCCAAGAAGCCCGAATGGAGTGACCTGGACGACATGCAGGTCGTCAACGTCCTGAAGCAGGTCTATTACCCGGACTTGGCAGAGGGCGACATCGCCAAGGCGATCGGCGTCTCGCAACCTGCGCCGCCGCCAGCCCCGCGCACGCTGGGCGGCACGCTGAAGGATGCTGGGATCAGCGCGCTCAAGGGCGCCATCGGCGTGCCGGAAGCGATTGTCGGCCTGGCCGACATCCCCACAGCGGGCTACGCGGGAAAGGCGGCGGAGGCGGTCGGCTTCCGGCCCAAGGAAGCGCGGCAGATCCTGGATGACCAGCTGAGCGACGCGCAGAAGCAGGCCAACACCAAGGTGCAGCAGGCGGACGGCTTCTTCAACACGGTGGGCGCTGCGGTGCAGAACCCGTCGGTGATCGCGCACAGCGCCATCGAATCCGTGCCTCTGATGCTGGCCGGCGGGGTGGTTGGCCGCGGCGCCGCGGCGATTGCGCCGCGCATCGGCGCCGTGGGCGCGGCCGCCGCCGGCGAGGGTATCGTTGGCGGCGGCTCGGCTGCGGAACAGATCCGGCAGGAGACGGCCGACGGCACGCTGACTGCCGGCCAGGTGGCCGCATCGCTGGCCAGCGGCGCCGGCACGGCCGCGTTCGGGCTGCTGGGCGGCAAAGTCGCGAAGAGCCTGGGCATCCATGACGTGGACACACTCATCGTCCGCGCCGGCCAGAGCCAGGCCGCGGCCAAGGGCATCACCCGGCGCGTCCTTGAAGGCGCGATGTCCGAGGGCCTGTTGGAGGAACTGCCCCAGTCCATCCACGAGCAGGTGATGCAGAACCTCGCCCTCGGCAAGCCGCTGGAGGAGGGCGTCAACCAGGCTGCGGTGCTGGGCATGCTGACGGGCGGCGCCATGGGTGGTGGCGCGCAGTTCCTGGGCGGCGGCCACCGGCCGGCCGCCAACGATCCCATCGACACGGCGGTACCGGCGGCCAATGATGCGGCCGCGCCTCTGGCGCTGCCCGCGCCCACCATCACCGTCGGTCCCGACGGCATGGCTGCGACGGCCGACCAGCGGCAGATGGCGCGGGACGAGCTGCTGGCGCGCGAGGGCCAGATCGTGGAGCGTGGCCCGCTGTCGCGCGCGGCGCGCACCGCATTGGGCGACGGTGCTGTGCAGGACGTGCAGCCGAAGGCGGGGCCGCTGGCCGCCGCCACCGCGGTGATGCCCGCGCAGGAGGTGACGAATGAAGGTCCGATCGATCAGGGTGCGACAGCGCCGCAGGATGGCGCGCTGGCCGGCGAGGGTGGAGCGCTCGTACAACCAGATGGGGCTGCGCCTGCAGCACCAACCGACGCTGGAGGCCTGGCGCAGGGCATGCTGGGACGCGCAGCGCCGGCCGTCGCGGCTGCTGCACCTGCTGAACAGCCTGTAGCGCCACCGTTCCCCACCTACGAGGACGCCGAAGCCTACAGGCGCGAGCAGAAGGCCCGCGGCGGGAACGTGCAGGCTCTGCCGGCCCCGGCCGCCGAGGGTGGCTTCCGACTGGTGGGCAAGGACTCTCCGGACTACCCGGCCGCCGAGGCGCTGCGCACCGAGCGCCGCCAGGCCAAGGCGCGGGCCGATGCCGGCGTGCTGGCTGGCGACATCACCAACAAGCAGGGCATGCCGTTCACCATCGCGCTGCCCGCGCGCAACGCCGCGAAGAAGGCCGGGCCAGGCCACGAGGTGGTGCAGGTCAAGGGTGGCTACGTGGTGCGCAAGGCGGCGCCTGCGGCCGAGGCCGCGCCTTCGGCTCCTGCTGAAGCACCGGCCGCGGAGGCTCCGGCGCCGGATCCGCAGGCGGCCCCGAGCTTGGCAGGCGCGCCGCGGCCGGATGGCTGGACCGAGTTCGCGAAGGATTCCGGCACGCTGTCCGTGCCGCGCGCCGAGATGCCGCAGATCAAGGCTGAGCACCGCGGCGCCATGGTGAACTTCATGAATGCGCGCGGCATCGCGCATCAGGAAGAGGAGGTGCCCGGGGACAGCCTCAAGCCGACGCAGGCCGAATTCAGCCAAGAGAAGGTGGAAAAGGCCAAAGCCGCGGATGAGGGTGGGAGCCGCGCCATCCTCGTCTCCCGCGATGGGCATGTGCTGGACGGCCACCACCAGTGGCTGGCAGCCCGCGAGGCCGGCGAGCCCGTGCGGATCATTCGGCTGGATGCCCCCATCAAGCAGCTGCTGGACGCGGCGCACGAGTTCCCCAGCTCGACCACTGACACGGCCAGCAGCACCAGCACCACGCCGGAACCGGCGCCCGCCGCAGAGGCGCCGCGGGCCGAGCCGCAGATCGTGGAGCACGTGACGGCGAAGGGTAAGACGCTGCGCGGCGTGGTGCGGCAAGACCTGGACGCGGCGGAGGCCAAGGCCATCGACCCGTACACCTTCCAGAAGGAGGGCGGCTGGTTCATCCGCGAGAAGTACCTCGGCCAGGCCGCTGCACCCGCAGGTTCTGCAACGATTCCCGAGAACATTTCCGAGCCCGCCGCCACTCGCGAGGAGCCCGCCGCGGCGCCGAGTTCCGAGAAGATCGGGGACGCGCCCGCGCCCGCGCCGTCGGCGCCCGCCGTGGCCGGCCGGCCGGCGGTCAGCCAGAACACCGTCTTCACCGAGGACGCCGCCGCAGCCGCGCGCGCGTTGCTGAAGCGCAAGCTGGGCCAGCTGAACAGCGGTATCGACCCGGAGATCCTGCAGGCCGGCATCACCCTCGCCGGCTACCACATCGAGAAGGGCGCCCGTACCTTCGCGGCCTACGCCAAGGCCATGCTGGACGACATGGGCGAGGGCATCGGCCCCTACCTGAAGAGCTTCTACCTGGCAGTGCGCTTCGACCCGCGTGCGGCGGCGTTCGAGGGCATGGATTCGGCCGCGGCCGTGGAAGCGGCAGAACTGCCGCGCGTTGAGACGGCGCCTGCTGGCGCCGATACTGGAGGCAAGGACGATGGGCGAAATGCAGCACGCGAACTGGATCGAGCAAGCCCGGGAGCACTGGCGCGAGCACCTGCCCAAGATGTTCGCCCGGCTGCAGAAAGCCGGGACGCTGGAGAAGACGCTGGCCGAAGCCGCCGAGGCGACGGCGAAGGACCTGCGCGCGCTGACCGCGCAGGGGGCGACGTGGGACGAGGCATGGGAGCAGGTCCGGGAGCGGTACCTGTTCCTGCCCGAGGAGCCGCAGCAGACGCCCCGGATGCGAAAGAGCGCCGGGTACCGCGCGCACCTCGACCTGATGAAGGGCCTGGCGGACTTCGACCCCAACGCCAAGGACTGACGCCGGAGGAGGGCGCCAACCCGGCGCCGAACGCCCCCGTCATCCGCGCGCCGCAGGCGGCCGACTTCACCATCGGCGCTGACCTGGCCCTCGGCGAGGGCGGCCAGAAGACCAAGTTCAAGAACAACGTCGCAGCGATCCGCCTGGCCAAGGAGTTCGAGGCCGACCCGGAGCGCTGGGCCACGCCCGAAGAGCAGCGCACGCTGGCGCGCTACGTGGGCTGGGGCGGGCTGGCGCAGGCTTTCGACGCCGGCAACGCCGACTGGGCGCGCGAGCACGCGGAGCTGAAGCAGCTGCTGACGCCCGAGGAATACGACGATGCGGCCCGCTCGACCCGCTACGCGCACTACACGAGCCGGGAAATCATCGAGGACGGCGTGTACGCCGCGCTGCGCCGCTTCGGCTTCACCGGCGGCAAACTGCTGGAGGCTGGCGCCGGCGTGGGCAACTTCCTGGGCCTGATGCCGCCTGACCTGCGCAGCAGCTCGCGCTTCACCGCCATCGAGCGCGATCGGCTGTCCAGCACCATCGCCCGCCAGCTGTACCCGCAGCAGAACGTGCAGCGGGCCGACTTCACCGAATTCAAGGGCTCCGACGGCTTCTTCGACGCGGCGGTGGGAAACCCGCCGTTCGCCAGCGACCCGCAGGTGGACGCCAGCGGGCGCAAACACCTGTCTGGCCTGAGCCTGCACAACTACTTCTTCGCCAAGGCGGTGGACATGCTGCGCGAGGGCGGCGTGCTGGCGCAGGTGGTGACCAACGCCTTCCTGGATGCCAAGGCGGACGCCGCGCGCCGCTACATCGCCGACCGCACGGTCTTCCTGGGCGCAATCCGGCTGCCCAACAACGCCTTCTCCAAGAACGCCGGGACGGAGGTGACCACCGACCTGATCTTCCTGCAGAAGCGCGCGGACGGCGACATCGGCAGCCGGGCGGCGAAGCTGGACGCACGGCGCTGGCTGACGGTCGGCGCGCACACGGACGCCAGGGGCCGCGTGGTGGCCCTGAACCAGTACTTCATCGACAACCCGGACATGATGCTGGGCGACTTCGGCGCCTACGGCACCATGTACCGCGGCGACATGCCCGCACTGGTGGCCCGCGATGGCCAGGACACCACCGCGCTGCTGCGCGAGGCCGTCGGCCGACTGCCGCAGGGCGTGTTCAAGTCGATCGCCGACACGGCCACCGCCGGCCTACACCAGGCCGCAATCGTGGCGCTGCGCAACCCGCAGGTGCAGGAGGGCGGCTACTACGTGGCCGAGGGCGGCCAGTTGATGCAGCGCCTGCCCGACCTGGGTGGCGAGGCCCGGGCCCAGGCCGTGACGCCTGCCACGGCGTGGACCGAGAAGACGACGCTGGGAGAGAGCGGCTACGCCCGCATCAAGGCCCTGTCCGAGATGCGCGGCACGCTGCGCGGCCTGATCGCCGCCGAGATGGCGGACGACGACAAGGGCATGGGCCAGCTGCGCGCCAAGCTGAACGAGCAGTACGACGCCTACCGGAAGGAGCACGGCCTCATCAACGACCCGAGCACGCTGCGCGTGTTCGAGGACGACCCTGACTACCCGCTGCTGGCCTCGCTGGAGCACGGCTACACGCCGGGCATCGGCCCCGCCGCCGCGAAGCGCCAGGGCATCAAGCCGACGAAGAGCACGGCGAAGAAGGCACCGATCTTTGATCGCCGGGTTGTGGCCGCGCGCAAACCCGTGCGGAAGGTGGACTCGCCGGCCGACGCGCTGGCAGTGTCCATGGCCGAGCGCGGCAAACTGGACGCCGACTACATCGGCAAGCTGCTGGGCCGCGACCCGGAGGAGGTGCTGCGCGAGCTGGCGGGCGGCGACAAGCCTGCGTTGTTCCGTGACCCCGCCACCGACGAATACGTGCTGCGCGACGCCTACCTGTCGGGCAACGTGCGCGCGAAGCTGGCGCAGGCCCGTGCGGCCGGCGTGATGGCCAACATCCGCGCCCTGGAAGAGGTGCAGCCCGAGGATGTGGGCGCGGGCCAGATCGTGGC
Source organism: Pseudacidovorax sp. 1753 (assembly GCF_040544975.1). NCBI lineage: Bacteria > Pseudomonadati > Pseudomonadota > Betaproteobacteria > Burkholderiales > Comamonadaceae > Pseudacidovorax > Pseudacidovorax sp. 1753. Next base: position 161,314 of record NZ_JBEPKY010000007.1, read on the forward strand.
GCGCGTCGGTTCACCCTGGGTGCCCACAAAGGTCTACGAGGACTTCGCCGGCCACCTCTTCGGCGAGGGAACCGCCGCCACCGTGCGGTACGTGCCGTTGAACAGCAGCTTCCAGATCTCGGTGAAGCCCGGCAACGAGGTGGCCTTCACCACCACCTACGGCACTTCGGCGGTGGATGGCGAAGCACTTCTCGCCGCGCTGCTGAACAACCGGCCCATCAAGGTCACCTACAAGGACAGCGAGGGTCGGACGCACGTCAACACCGAGGCGACCGAGCAGGCCAACAACAAGGCGCAGGAGATCAAGGACAAGTTCACCGACTGGCTGTTCTCGGACAGTGATCGCTCCGAGCAGCTGGTGCGCGCGTACAACGACACGAACAACAACTACGTCACCCGTGTCTATGACGGCAGCCTGATGGACTTCCCGGGCAAGGTGCCCGACGACATCATCAAGTTCCGCCGGCACCAGCGCAACGCGATCGCCCGCACGGTGCAGGACCGTACGGCGCTCTACGACCACGTGGTGGGCGCAGGCAAGACCTTCACGGTGGTGGCCAGCGCGATGGAGCTCAAGCGCACCGGCTTGGCGAAGAAGCCCATGGTGGCCGTGCCGAACCACCTGGTGAAGCAGTGGGCGGCCGACTTCTACCGCCTCTACCCGGGCGCCAACATCCTGACGGCCACGAAGAAGGACTTCGAGCGGGCGAACCGCCGGAAATTCCTGGCCAAGATCGCCACCGGCGACTGGGACGCGGTGGTGATCGCGCACTCGTCCTTCGGCTTCATCCGGCCGGCCCCTGAGTTCGAGGCCAGCTTCAACCGCCGCGAGATCGCCAAGATCGTGAAGACCATCGACCAGGTGGAGGTTGGCGGCGGTGACAAGGCGCAGAAGAAGCGCACGGTCAAGCAGTTGGAGGGCCTGAAGGAGCGGCTGGAGAACCGCATCAAGGCCCTGCGCGACAAGCCCATGGACGACCTGCTGGACTTCGAGCAGATCGGCGTCGACCAGCTGTTCGTGGACGAGTTCCACCTGTTCAAGAACCTGATGTTCAGCACCAAGATGCAGAACGTGCAGGGCCTGGGCGACAGCCAGGGCAGCCAGCGTGCCTATGACATGCTGGTGAAGATCAACCAGATCTTCGCGAAGAACGGCCGCGACCAGGGCTTCGTGGCGGCCACGGGCACGCCGGTGTCCAACTCGCTGGCCGAGATGTACCACATGATGCGGTACCTCATGCCGACGCAGATGCGCGAGCTGGGCTTCGAGTCCTTCGACGCTTGGGCTAACACTTTCGCGAGCGTCGATCAGGTGTGGATGCAGAAGCCGAGCGGCGACGGCTTCAAAGCCTCCGCGCGCATGGCGAACTTCGTGAACACGCCCGAGCTGCTGAAGATGTTCGACCAGGTGTGCGACACGGTCACCATGGACGACATCAAGGCCGCCTACGCCGAGGAGAACGATGGCGCAGACTTCCCGCTGCCGAAGCTGAAGGGCGAGCGGCGCACGCCGGTGTCGCTGGAGAAGACGCCGGCCCAGGAAGCCTACATGCGCGACCTGGCCGAGCGCGCGCGCGTGCTGGAAGCTCGAAAGGGCCCGCCGAAGAAGGGCGAGGACAACGTGCTGGTCATCATGGGCGACGGCCGCAAGGCGGCCATGGACATCCGGCTGGTGGATGTGGATGCGACCGCCCGCGAGCCCGGGAGCCGCGTGGACCGGGCCAGCGACGAGATCGCTGCCCGGTACCGCCAATTCGCCGGTGTGAAGGGCACGCAGCTGGTGTTCTCTGACCTCGGCACGCCGGTGAAGCACGCCAAGGCTGAACTGAAAGAGTACGAGGCCCTGCGCGAGCGCGTGGCCGCGGCGACTGAGGACGTTCAGGCCAGTGCCACGCTGGGCAACGAGGCCGCCCAGGCCATCGTGGAGGACGCCGAGGCGGCGCAGGCCGAGCTGGATGCCAAGGGCCCGGACTGGCTGGACGCCGTGCGCGCCGCGGAGCGCGGCTTCAGCGTCTACGACGACCTGCGCGCTGCGCTGGTAGAGAAGGGCATCCCCGCCGAGGAGATCGCCTTCATCCACGACTACAACACCGACGAGCAGAAGGCGGCGCTCTTCCGCAAGGTGAACGCGGGCGACATCCGTGTGGTGCTGGGCTCGACGCCGAAGATGGGCGCCGGCACCAACGTGCAGGAGCGGCTCGTTGCGCTGCATCACCTGGACGTGCCCTGGAAGCCTTCGGACGTGGAGCAGCGCGAGGGGCGGATCATCCGGCAGGGCAATGTGCTGGCGCACGGTCCCGCCGCGCTTCCGGGCTTCGAAGTGGAGATCCTGGCCTATGTGACCAAGGACACCCTGGACATGCGCATGTGGCAGGTGCAGGAGACGAAGCTGAAGATGATCAACCAGCTGCGCACCCGCAAGGTGGGCCGCGAGGTGGACAACGCCTTCGAAGACCTGGAACTGTCGGCCGGCGAGATGCAGGCGGCTGCCACCGGCAACATCGACCTGCTGCACGAGATCCAGCTGCGCACCGAGGTGAAAAAGCTCGAGCAGCGCAAGCGCGCGTTCGACGCCAGCCGCAACGAGCTGGCCAGCCGTCGGCGCCGCGCGGCCGAGGTGCTGTCGCGGCTGCCGCAGGAGATCGAGGTCGCCGCGCCGCTGGTGCGCCAGGTGCAGGAGTACCAGCAGGAGGCGCAGGCCCGGCTCGATGCGTTCAAGGCGACGATCGACGGCCGCGAGTTCACCAGCTGGCGCGACGCCCAGGACTACCTGCGCGAGGTGGACGACCGAAAGGTCGTCACAAAGGACAAGGACGGCAAGGATGTGGAGCGGGCCGCGCCCATCGATGTCACGATGAATGGCGAGCGCTTCACTGCCCGCGCCGCGCTGGCTGACGCCTTTTCCGAGCTGCGCGGGGACCTGGAGCCCATCGTCTGGGCGGTGGGCGACATTGAATACCGCCGCCGCGCCAAGATTCAGACCGCCATTCGGCAGCCCGTGGTCGACGCGATCGCCGACCAGACCGAGAAGAGCCTGGGCACCGTCGCCGGCTTCGAAGTGCGCGCCGAGGGCCAGGTGACGGCGCGCGGCAACGAACTGGAGGTAGTGCTGCGGGACGGCGACAAGGTGGTCGCTTCCCGGTCTGGAGAGGTGCTGGATTCGATGCAGGGCCCTGCGCAGGTGGTGCGCTGGGTGGATGGCATGCTCAACAGCATCGTGTCCGAGCAGAGCTACCTGCAGAAGCGCCTGCAGCGCGCGCAGAAGGAGCAGGCCGACCTGGAGAAGACGCAGGACGTGGGTAGCTGGCCGGACACGGCGAAGCTGGAAGAGGCCCGCGCGCGCCACAAGGAGGTGCTTGGCCGGTTGTCCGGGAAGGGTGCCAAGGCCGACGCCGAGCCCGGGGACACGCCGGCCTTCAGCCGCGGCGTCGGTGCCGGCCTGGGGGTGGAACAGGTGCGGCAGGCTGTCGATGCGCTGACGCGAGGCTGGACCAACGCACCGGAGATCGTGGTGTTGGAGAGCATGGCCGACCCGGCGGTGCCGGGCCCGGTGCGCACGGAGAACGAGGGCCAGCAGGCCCGCGGCGCGATGGGCGAGCCCGAGGGCTTCTTCTACGGCGGCAAGGCCTATGTGCTGGCCGGCCAGATGAACACGCCGGAGGACGTGGCCCGCGTGGTATTCCACGAGGTGTTGGGCCACCACGGACTGCGCGGCGTCTTCGGTGACGAACTCGGCACCGTGCTGTCGCAGCTGGTAGGCGTGCGCCGCGGTCAGGTGATGCTCAAGGCGGTGCAATATGGCCTGGATCCGACGAAGCCTGCGCATCGGTTGATCGCGGCCGAGGAGGTGCTGGCGGAGATGGCGCAGACCGCGCCAGAGATGGGTTTTGTGAAGCGCGCCATCGCGGCCATCCGCACCTGGCTGCGCGCCCACGTGCCGGCGCTGCGGTCCCTGCGCATGTCCGACGATGAGATCGTGCGTGACTTCATCCTGCCGGCGCGCCGGTTCGTGGAGCGCGGTGGACCCAACGGGCCGGACGGCCCCGCCGGCGGAGTGCCGGCGTTCAGCCGCGGCACGGCGCAGGGCGCCGCTGCCCAGGGCCTGAACGACACCCGCGACTTCCGCGAGAAGGCGCAGAACATGGTCAACGACCTGTTCCGCTCGCCCGGCGTGGTGTCGTGGTGGCACAAGTCGGTGGGCACCATGCATGACCTGGCCGAGCGCTCGCCGGTCTTCAAGCGGGTCTACGATTCGGTGCAGCGCTTCCTGCAGGACGTGAGCTACTACGCCACCGAGGCCGCGGACCTGGCCCCGCGCATCCTGCCCAAGCTGGACACGCTGGCCGACCTGAAGAAGACCGCCTTGTCCGCCGATGACACCAAGGCCCTGAGCCGACCGGTGTTCGAGGGCACGCTCCTGTGGGGCCGCGACGAGAACGGCAAGCTGGTCAAGGTGGCCGATGGAGGCACCGAGGAGACCGGCACGGTGTTCACCGATGCCGAACTGAAGGCGGAATTCGGCCTGACGCCCGATCAGATCGGGCTCTACCGCGAGTTCCGGGCCGCGACCGACAAGAGCCTGCAGCGGCTCGGCCAGGCCGAGATGCTGCGCTTCGGCGGCCGGGACACAGAGGCGCTGCGCGACATGGTGATGGATTCGCCAACGGCCGATGACGCGGCGAAGCTGCTGCGCGAGCACCTGGAGCTGGCCGCCCGGGAGCAGCCCGAGCGTGCCGATGTGCTGCTGGACACCGCCGATCGCATCGATGAGAAGGCCCAGCGCATCAGCGACCTGGTGCGCCGCGGCTACGCGCCGCTGTCCCGCTTCGGCGCCTACACGCTCGACGTGGTGGATGCCAAGGGAGAGCGGGTGTACTTCGGCATGTTCGAGAGCCGGCTGGAGCGCGGGGCCATGGCGCGGCGCATGCGCGCCAACTTCCCGGATGCCACCTTCACGATGGGCACCAACTCCGAGCAGTCGTACAAGCTGTTCAACGGCATCACACCCGAGACGCTGGAACTCTTCGGCGAGATGGTGGGCCTGGAGGCCGAGGGCGATGCCGCGCAGCACCAGCTCTTCCAGCAGTACCTGAAGCTGGCCAAGTCGAACCGCAGCGCCATGAAGCGCCTCATCGAGCGCAAGGGCATCGCGGGCTTCAGCGAAGACGCGGGCCGTGTGCTGGCCGGCTTCGTCTACTCGAACGCGCGGCTCACCTCGCAGAACCTGCACCAAGGCGAGATCACGCGGGCGACCAACGACATCCCAAAGAGCGAGGGGCAGCTGAAGGACATCGCGGTCAAGCTGACCGACTACGTGCGAAACCCCCAGGAAGAGGCGCAGGCCCTGCGCGGGCTGCTGTTCACCCAGTACCTGGGTGGCTCGATCGCCTCGGCGATGGTGAACATGACGCAGCCGCTCGCGGTGACCATGCCCTACCTGTCGCAGTGGGGAGGTGTGCGGGCGGCCGCCGGCCAGATGCGGGCCGCCCTGCAGGACGTGCTGCGCAAGAGCACGGGAGACGCGCGGCTCGACGCGGCCCTGAAGCGCGCCGAGGCCGAGGGCATCGTGGCGCCGCAGGAAGTGCACCAGCTGCTGGCGCAGGCCCGCGGGCAGGCTGCCCTGAAGTCGGGCGACGGCACGTTCGCCGGCAACGCTCGCGCCATGGCTTCGAACAGCCTGAGCAAGCTGGGTGTGGCCTGGGGCAAGCCCTTCAGCCTGGCCGAGCAATTCAACCGTCGCGTCACCTTCATCGCGGCCTACCGCACCGCGGTGCAGGCAGGCATGGCGGACCCCGCCGCCTTCGCCGAGAAGGCAATCCGCGACACGCAGTTCGTCTACAACAAGGGGAACAAGCCGCAGTGGGCCCGCGGCGCAGTCGGCGGGATCATCTTCACCTTCAAGCAGTACAGCATCAGCTACACCGAGTTGCTGCACCGGCTGGCCACCCAGGGCGGGCCCGAGGGCAAGCGCGCGGCGGCCTTCATGCTGGCGATGCTCTTCCTGATGTCCGGCGCCGGCGGCCTGCCGTTCATGGAGGACGCCGAGGACCTGGTGGACGGCATCGCCCAGCGACTGGGCTACGCCTTCAGCACCAAGCAGGCGCGCCGGCAGTTCCTGATCGACGTGCTGGGGCAGGGCGCCGGTCAGTTCGTGGAGCGCGGCGTGTCAGGCGTGCCGGGGGTGCCCATCGACGTGGCCGGCCGCCTCGGCATGGGCAACCTGCTGCCGGGTACCGGCCTGCTGACGCAGAAGCGGGACCACACGAGCGACGTGGCCGAGTTCCTGGGCCCTTCCGCCGACTTTGCGAAGCGGGCCTTCCAGGGCACGGAGAAGCTGCTGTCGGGCAATCCCTACGAGGCCGGCCAGTTGTTCGCCCCACGGGCGGCCGAGGCCCTTCGCAAGGGCATGGAGATGGCCATCGACGGCCAGTACCGCGACTCGCGCGGGCGCAAGGTCATCGACACCGACTTCGGCGAGGCCGTGTCCAAGATGATCGGCTTCCAGCCGGCGGACGTGGCGCGTGTGCAGGAGGCCAGCAGGGCCACCCAGGGCATGGTGGAGCAAAATCGGCTCGCCAAGCAGAACTTCGCGGATGACATGGCCAAGGCCGTCTACGAGAGGGACTACGACCGGCAGCAGAAGGTGCGCGAATCCGTGCGCGAGTGGAACCTGCGGAACCCCCACTCACCCATCAGCCTCGACATGGCCGCCGTGCGGCGCCGCGTCGTCGCCATGCGGGCGGACAAGGCCAAACGGATCGAGCAGGCAGCGCCCAAAGCCATCCGTGCGGAAGTGCGCAAGCAGTTGGCGGAGAACTCATGAATCTGTCGGGAGCCAGCGTGTTGCTGGGGCTGGTGGTGGTGGCGGCTGTGGATTGGCGGGTCGCCGTCGGTATGGCGGCCATCGGGGCTGGAATCTGGTGGTGGATGCGGCACTGACAGGCCGTCACACCTCTTTGAACTCCAGCGAAGCCGGATCACCGTCGGGCGTGCCGAGAATCGCATTCGCCGCCGCCTGTGCTTGGCCGAAGATCTGGGCGATGAGAAATTCTTCCTCGGTTGGTTTGTAGGCGTCGTCGCACCCGGCCTCGGTGTAGGCGATGTGGGCTGCCTCTGCCAGCCACGCTCGGTAAGGGTCAACATCGGCGCGCTCCAGCACCGCGCGAGCAGCGGCGAGCGCTGCTTGGATCCGTTCCGGGGTCGCAGGGGGATAGAAGATGTCCAGATCGATCATGACCGCGCTCCTTCGGGTGCTGCGTCGAATGTTTCCACGGGCGCCAGTTTTAGCAGGCTACGCGCCTCTGTGACGGTTCCCGCGAGCCATTGATCCCAGTCTGCCCGCTCGAGCGGGATCACGCTGCGTTTGTCCTGGGCGTCCGGGCCCAGCTTCGGATCTGGCTTGTGCATGCGACGCATCAGCGGGTGCGCGTCAGCGTTGATGGTCAGCATCGTGTAGCTCTCGTGGACCTCGCCTGTTGCCTTGTCGGTCCAGATATTCCAAAGACCGGCCAAGCCCCATGCATCGCCATCGGCGCGGCGGAACGTCCACCATTGGTTTTTGCCGGTCTCCCAATTCGGCTCATCGAAGCTGAGCGCTGGGATGATGCAGCGCTGGCCGCGCTTCCACGGATCCTTGAAGGTGGCCTTGGCCTCGAGTTCTTCGGACCGCGCATTGTTGGTGCTGTATTTGAGCTTCGCCTCCTTGGCGAACCACGGGATCAAGCCCCATGCGCCGACGGCCAACTCTCGCTCGTAGCCCACCTCCCCACGCGCACGGCGGATGAATGGTCCCTTGCTACGCGGGAAGATCTGTCTAGGCCAGGGGATCGGGTTGGCGCGGCCGATGTGGAACAGACGTTCCATCTCCAGCTCGTTTGGGGCGACGTAGCGGTTGCACATATCACCATTCTGAACCAACAAGATTCGGTTAGCTATCCTAATTCTGAAATCAGGAGTTTTATAAATATGACTATCTTTTTTAAATGCTGTGTCGACAAAGATCACAATTAGCGGTTAAGATAGATACAGGCGAATACATCGCCGAGCCACCAAATGGCCAAATTTGGATTAACTTTTATAAAGGATGTATATGTTATTAATTTCTTATTCTTTCGATCTAGACACCGTCGCCATGCGAGCAGCTGGCCTGTCCGATTCCGAAGTTGCTGGCGCCTATAAAGAAATGGGCCGAGCGATGAAGGAAATCGGACTTCCGATTCACGCGCAGGAGTCTGTGTATGTGGGGGAAGGGGAGCCGGATGAAATGGCCGAAAAAATCACCCAGGAACTCCCCACTCTCGCGCCGGTAGCGTCCCGCTTCATTAAGAGGTCCATGATTGCAACTATTTCCGACTATCAGCCGCGCGTGGGGCGTGCCAGCGGCCCACACTTCCATCGGGGACATATGCATTGATGCGCTGAAGTAAACGGCTACCCCCCTTGTCCCGCCTCGCCCCCGCGGGACAGAATGCCTGAGCACACCTACCGGGGCTTGCGGTCCATCAAGGGCCTCAATGTCCACCCCCACCACGGCGCCGGCCGGAACCGGCAACCTCCTCAACATCCTGGCGCAGGAGCCGTCCAGCGTCGTCCAAGCGCCTGTAACGAAGGCCGCAACAGCGATCGTCTCGGCCACCGGCGCGCAGGTCATCGATTCGGCCGAGCGGGGGGCCAGCGTCTTCACCGACCTGCTCACGCTCACCTGGCCCAACCTTGCCGCGGCCGCTGCCTGCCTCTACTCGCTGGCGCTGCTGTTCGAGTTCTGCTGGAAGCGCTTCTGGCGGCCGTTCTTCGAGCGCGTCGGCTGGATCAAGCCGAATCCCCGCCTCGTGCTCACGCTCGAGGAATGGGCCGCCATGCGGCCGGGAGGCGACGACTGATGGCCACCCGCGCCCAGCGTCTCGGCGCCGCCACGCTGGCGGCAGCTGCCCTGGCCGCCCCCTTCGAGGGGTTGCGACAGTACGCCTATCGGGATCCGGTGGGCATCCCCACCATCTGCTTCGGCAGCACACGCGGCGTGCAGATGGGCGATTTCAAGACCAAGGCCGAGTGCGATGCATTGCTTACGGCGGAGATGGCCGACGCCATCAGCACCGTGGAGCGCTGCGTGCCCGGCCTGCCGGTCAACATGCTGGCCGCCTGGGGCTCGGCGGTCTACAACCTGGGCCCGACGCTCGTGTGCGACCAGCGCCGGTCTACTGCGGCGCGGCTGCTGGCGGCGGGCCGCCTGCTGGAAGCCTGCGACCAGCTACCGCGCTGGAACCAGGCGAAGGGCTTCGTGCTGCCCGGCCTGACGAAGCGCCGCGCGGCGGAACAGGAGGTGTGCCGTGCCTGACCTGCGCAACCTCGCAATCTGGGCCCTGCTGGCCCTGGCTGTGGCTGGCTGGGGCGTGGGCTGCGCCGAGCGCACCCGCGCCGGCGTACTGACGACGCAGCTGAAGGCCGTCACCGGCCAGCGCGACGCCGCGCGGCAGGGCCTGGCAGAGCTCAACGGCGCCGTGACGCGCCAGAAGGCCGAGGCCGCCGCCACGCTGGCCAGCCTCAATGCCAGCGTGCTGGCCCAGCAGAAACGAATCGACGCCGCAGCTGCGGCGCAGGAGAAGACCGATGCGACCAATGGCTCGACTGTTGAACATCTACGCGAGCAGCTTCGCGCTGCTCGGCTGCGCGCCGGTACCGCCGAAGCCGGTGGATGTGGGGGCGGTGGTGGTGGCGCCCCAGGTAAAGCCGGCGCCGGTGCCGGCGATCGTGCGGGAGGTGGAGCCCAAGCCGCCGGGCTACTTCCAGACCCGGAGGCTGCAGCGGATGACGACGCCTACGAAGCCGACCGAGTGAACCTGGCCTATGCCTCGTGCCGCGCGCGGCTTCTTGTCGGGGCGCAGACGTTAGACAGTCCCTCGAATCGTTAGACACCTGCGCCAAAGAAAATGGCGCCACTCACTCGCGTAAGTTGGCGCCATCACTAGGAAAAAAATGGTCGGAACGGCGGGATTCGAACTCGCGACCCTCTGCTCCCAAAGCAGATGCGCTACCAGGCTGCGCTACGTTCCGACAAGCCCGCCATTCTAGCGCTTCTGATACTGGGTCTTGCCGAACAATATCTCGCGCGATTTGTCGTCGGTGATCGGCTTGCGCCGATCGGCCAGCACCTGCACGCCCCGCTGCACTGCCGGACGCGCCGCGATGCCGTCGAACCAGGCCTTGAGCGCGGGGTAATCGTCCATCTCCACGCCCTGGTTCTGCCAGCTGCGCAGCCACGGAAAGATGGCGATGTCGGCAATCGAATAGTCGGCGCCGCCGACGAAGGCGCTCTTCTCCAGGCGGCGGTCGATGACGCCATACAGCCGCTTGGCCTCGTTGGTGTAGCGCTCGATGGCGTAGGGCAGCTTCTCGGGCGCGTACATGCGGAAGTGATGGGCCTGGCCGAGCATGGGGCCCACGCCGCCCATCTGGAACATCAGCCACTGCAGCACCTCGAAGCGCGCGCGGTCGCCCTGGGGCAGCAACTGGCCAGTCTTGGCCGCCAGGTAGACCAGGATGGCGCCTGACTCGAAGAGCGAGATCGGCTGCCCGTCCGGCCCCACGGGGTCGGTGATCGCCGGGATCTTGTTGTTGGGGCTGATGGCCAGGAAGTCGGGCGCGAACTGGTCGCCCTGGCCGATGTCGACCGCGTGCGCCCGGTAGGGCAGGCCGGTCTCCTCCAGCATGATGTGGACCTTGTGGCCGTTGGGCGTGGGCCAGGAATAGACGTCGATGACAGGTTGTTCGGACATGGTCGGATGGCTCCTAGGGATGCGCTTCACGAATCGAGCGGCAAGTGGGCGCCGCGGATCGGGATGAGATGCTAGGCGCAAAGCGCAGCAATAGCCCAGCTATTGCGAGCATTTGCAACGACGCAGATCGCCCGATTCCGCAGATGCCCACGGCGCGCGCATTCGTGAAGCGCGTCCCTAGGCAGGCGGGCCGCAGGATAGCGCCGCGCGGCCACCCGCGCAGCGCCGTCACGCAATTGCCACGGCTTCGACATGCGGGCTTCATCGGTGCGGCACAGACTGCGCGGCAATCCGAAAAGACCAGAAGCCGCTCATGAAAGAACTGCCGACGCCCACCCTCGCCCTGTCACGCCTCGGCCTGCGCGAGACGCTGTGGCCGCAGCCGCCGCAACTTCCCCAGCCGGCCGCAGCCGGCGGCGTGACGGTGGCATGGGCCCGCCACCAGGACGAGGTGCGTGAGGCGCAGCGCCTGCGCTGGCGCGTGTTCGTGCAAGAGATGGGTGCGCGCCTGCCCACGTCGCTGCCGGGCCATGACGTGGACCTGTTCGACGACTTCTGCGAGCACCTGCTGGTGCGCGCCGAGCCGGGTGGCGAGGTGGTGGGCACCTACCGCGTGCTCACGCCGGCCCAGGCCCGCCGGGTGGGCGGTACCTACAGCGACACCGAGTTCGACCTGACCCGCCTGCGTGGCCTGCGCGAGCGCATGGTCGAACTGGGCCGCAGCTGCGTGCATCCGGACCATCGCCAGGGCGGCGTGATCCTGGCCCTGTGGGGTGCGCTGGCGGCCTTCATGCACCGCAACCGGCTCGACACCATGATCGGCTGCGCCAGCATCCCGATGCTGCAGAACGGTGTGCATGGTGGCGATGCCGCGGCCAGCATCTGGCGCCAGCTGTCGGCCACGCACATGGCGCCCATCCAGTACCACGTGCAGCCGCGCCTGCCGCTGCCGGTCGACCAGTTGGACGGCTCGCTCGATGTGGAGCCGCCCGCGCTCATCAAGGGCTATCTGCGCCTGGGCGCCAAGGTGCTGGGCGCGCCGGCCTGGGACCCGGACTTCAACACCGCCGACCTGCCGATGATGATGCGCCTGGCCGACCTGCCACCGCGCTATCGCCGCCACTTCCTCGGCGCCTGAGAGGGGGCGGCGCGGCACATGACAGTGTCATGACGGCGTCACATTCAAACATGACAATGGGATGACAGTCTTGCCTCTGTCCCTCGACCCCGACGTCATGCCCTTTTCCGAAGAGTCCCTGCCGACGCCGAATGTGCCGGCAGCCACCCCGTTGCTGGACCGGGACCACAGCATCCTGGCCTTCAACCGGCGCGTCCTGAACTGGTCGGAGCGGCCCGAAGTGCCGCTGCTGGAGCGCCTGCGCTACCTGTGCATCGTCTCGTCCAACCTCGACGAGTTCTTCGAGGTGCGCGCCGAGCCGCACGTGCGGGCCTGCCTCGAAGCGCAGGGCACCGGGCCGTACACGGCCGAATCCTTCGATGCCCTGTCGGCGGCCGCGCATGCGCTGGTGGCACGCCAGTACCAGCTCTACAACGACGAACTGCTGCCGGCCTTTGCCGAGCATGGCATCCATGTCATCTCGCACGGCAAGCGCAATGCGGCACAGCGCAAGTGGGTGCAGGAATACTTCGAGCGCGAGGTGCGGCCGCTGCTGATCCCCGTCGCGCTGGACCCGGCTCATCCCTTCCCGCAGGTGGCCAACAAGTCGCTGAACTTCATCGTCAAGCTCTCGGGCAAGGACGCCTTCGGCCGCGAGAACCCCATTGCCATCCTGAAGGTGCCGCGCGTGCTGCCGCGGCTGATCCGCATGCCGGCCAAGGTGTCGGAGGGCAGGACGCTGGTGGTGGCGCTGTCGAGCATCGTGCGGGCGCACCTGCACGCGATGTTCCCGGGGCGGGAGGTGGGGCAGTTTTCGCAGTTCCGCGTCACGCGCCATTCCGACCTCGCCGTGGATGAGGAAGATGTGAAGAACCTGCGCACCGCGTTGCGTCAGGGCCTGCAGCACCGCAACTTCGGCCAGGCCGTTCGGCTGGAGGTGTCGGCCGACTGCGACGAGTCGCTCTGGAGCTTCCTGCTGGCGCAGTTCAACCTGCCGCAGGGTGCGCTCTACCGCGTGCCGGGGCCGGTGAACCTGGCGCGCTTCTCGCAGATGGTCGACCTGATCGATGAGCCGCGCTTCAAGGACCTGCGCTTCACGCCGTACCAGGCCTCCTACCCGATCAACCTGTCGACCGGCCAGTCCTTCTTCGACCGGCTGCAGCGCAGCGATGTGCTGATCCACCAGCCCTTCGAGAGCTTCGACGGTGTCATCGAATTCCTGCGCGAGGCGGTGGCCGATCCGCAGGTGCTGGCCATCAAGCAGACCATCTACCGCACCGGCTCCGACTCGGTGCTGATGGACCTGCTGCGCGAGGCCGTGCGCCGCGGCAAGGAAGTGATGGCGGTGGTGGAGCTCAAGGCCCGCTTCGACGAAGAGGCCAACATCAACTGGGCCGAGGTGCTCGAATCCATCGGCGCGCAGGTGGTGTACGGCGTGGTGGGTCTCAAGACGCACGCCAAGATGCTGCTGGTCACCCGCCGCGAAGGCCGCCACATCCGCCGCTACGGCCATCTCTCGACCGGCAACTACAACCCCCGCACCGCGCGGCTTTACACCGACATCAGCCACCTGACGGCCGACCCGCAACTCACGGCGGACATGGATGCGCTCTTCGTGCACCTGGCCGGCCAGAGCCGGCTGCCCAAGCTGCAGCGGCTGTGGGTGGCGCCCTTCGACCTGCACAGGAACCTGGTGGCCCGCATCGACGCGCTGGCCGAGGCTGCGGGCGAGGGCAAGACCACGCGCATCGTCGCCAAGATGAATGCGCTCACCGACGAGGCACTGATCGCGGCACTGCTGCGTGCCGGCAGCCGCGGCGTGAAGATCGACCTCATCGTGCGGGGTGCCTGCATGCTGCCGGCGCAGGTGCCGGGCGTGAGCGACAACATCCGCGTGCGCTCGATCATCGGCCGCTTCCTGGAGCATTCGCGGGTCTTCTACTTCCGCGTGGACGAGGACGAGAGCCTGTACCTTTCCAGCGCCGACTGGATGAACCGCAACATGATGCGGCGCGTCGAGGTGGCATGGCCGGTCACGCATCCGGTGTTGCGCCAGCGCCTGATCGACGAATGCCTGGTGGCCTACCTGCACGATGGCCGCGATGCCTGGGAGCTGGAAGCCGACGGCTGCTACGAGCGGGTGGACCGCAACCTGCATGCGGGCGAGCCCGGTGCCTCGCGCGCCATCGAAGCGCACGGCGCGCAGGCGGCCCTGATGGGGCGCTATGCCTTCCGCGGCCGTGGCCCGGGTGTCTGAGACGCGCACTGTTCGCAAGGGAAGGACAAGACCATGGACCTGATCCTTTGGCGCCATGCCGAAGCCGAGGACTGGCACGAGGGCTGCGACGACCTGGCCCGTTCGCTCACGCCGCGGGGCGAGAAGCAGGCCAAGCGAATGGCCGCCTGGCTGGATCGACAACTGCCCGAGGGCACGCGCATCCTGTGCAGCCCGGCGCGCCGCTGCGAGCAGACGGTGCTGGCGCTGGGCCGCAAGTACAAGTTGCGCGAGGAAATCGCCCCGCACGCGACCGGCGATGAACTGCTGGCTGCGGCCGGCTGGCCGCATGGCAAGTCGGTGATCGTGCTGGTGGGCCACCAGCCGGCCCTGGGCCAGGCCGTCGCGCGCCTGCTGGGCCTTCAGCAGGACAGTTGCGCCGTGCGCAAGGGCTCGGTGTGGTGGCTGCGCACGCGCGAGCGCGATGGCGAGGAGCAGACGGTGATGGTCACGGTGCAGGCGCCCGAGCTGCTCTGAGCGTCACCTCGCCCCCTGGCTTGGGCAGGCTCCGCCCGAACGGTGTCTGGTGGATTGAGCCGCCCTGAGACGCCGCGGCGCCTTTTCAGTCCAGGTGCAGCCCCAGCATCCAGCTCGTCTTCTGCCAGGCCAGCACCTCTTCGCGCAGCAGGTGCGCCGACTGGGGATAGCGCTCCGCCCAGTCCTTGCGCGCCCGCACCGCAAAACCGCGTGCGCCCGACAGTTCCACGGCCAGCGCATCGGCTTCCGGGTCGCGCCGTGCGTGGCACAGGATGACCGCCAGCCGCAGGGCCAGCAACTGCGCGGCGAAAGTCTCATCGGCCATCGAGGCTTCGACCTTGCGCAGCTTGCCCCGGTGGCCGAGCACCAGTTGGCTCAGCGCATGGGTCTCGTTGACGGCGAAGCCGGGCACGTCCACGTTGTCGAGGATGTACGCGCCGTGCTTGTGGTAGTCGCTGTGCGAGATGTGCATGCCGATCTCGTGCAGCTGCGCCGCCC
Source organism: Pseudacidovorax sp. 1753 (assembly GCF_040544975.1). NCBI lineage: Bacteria > Pseudomonadati > Pseudomonadota > Betaproteobacteria > Burkholderiales > Comamonadaceae > Pseudacidovorax > Pseudacidovorax sp. 1753. Next base: position 176,453 of record NZ_JBEPKY010000007.1, read on the forward strand.
AGCGCAGCTTGCGCAGGGCCCGACCGGCCCGGCTGGCGCTGGCGCCGCCGCGGGCTTCGGGCACCAGTTGCACGAAGAGCGCAGCGGCCACGTCGCCCACGCGCCGCGCCTGCGCCTCGTCGGCGTCGAAGCGGTGCGCCAGCCGCGCCACCGTGCTGTCGCGCAGGTCGGCCACGCCGTCGTCGCGCTCCAGCAGTTCGTACAGCACGCCGTGGCGCAGGGCACCCTGTGCGACGCGCATCTCGTCGATGGACAGCAGGTCGAACAACGCCCGCAGCACGGCCAGGCCGCCGCCGATGACGGGCTTGCGGTCTTCGCGCAGGCCGTCCAGGCGCAGGCGGTCGGCGCTGCCGGCCTTGAGCAGGCGGTCCAGCAGCCAGTCCAGGTCGGCGCGCGTGACCACGCCGACGCGGCCGCCGGCCGCCGCCACCAGATCGCCGACGGCGCCGATGGTGCCGGAGGCCCCATAGGCGGTGTCCCACTGGTCGCGGGTGTAGTTGTTCAGGGCATCGTCCATCACGGCCTTGGCCGCGATCTCGGCGACGCGGAAGGCGCTGGCGGAGAACTGGCCGTCCGGAAAGTGCTTCATCGACCAGGCGACGCTGCCCACCCGGTACGACTCCGTGGTCTGCGCCTGCAGGCCCGAGCCGATGATCATCTCGGTGGAGCGGCCGCCGATGTCGACCACCAGCCGGCGCTCGCTGTCGGCGACCTCGTTGCGCGGCAGCAGGTGGGCCACGCCCTGGTAGATCAGGCGGGCTTCCTCGCGGCCGGGAATGACGTCGATGCCGAAGCCGAGCACGGTGCGGGCCCGCAGCAGGAATTCCTCGCGGTTGCGCGCCTCGCGCAGCGTCTGCGTGGCCACCGCGCGGACCTGGGCGCGCTCGAAGCCGGCCAGCCGCTCGCCGAAGCGGGCCAGGGCCTCCCAGCCGCGCTGCATGGCCTCGTGGGTCAGGTTGCGTGCGCTGTCCAGGCCGTTGCCCAGGCGCACGGTCTCCTTGAAGTATTCGGCGCGCTGGATCTGCCCGTGGTCCACGCGGCCGATCTCCAAGCGAAAACTGTTGGAGCCGAGATCAATGGCGGCCAGGCGCGTTCCGTTCTGCATACATCAAGGAGGGAAAAGTCGGCCCCGATGGTAGCGGCGGCAGGCTGGCGATCCTCCGTCCGGGACATGACGAATTGATGACAGTGTCATGGTGGGCGAGCGCGCCCCGGGGCGGTTTTCCCTCGGAGATGGGGTGTCACATGGTTGTCACATGGCCTTTCTACAGTCCGCCGCAGACCCCCGGACCCGGGGGTGGTGACCCTTCGGAAAGGAAGACCATGAAGTCCGTGTTTCAAATTGCCGCCGCCGGCCTGACCCTCGCCGCTTTCGCGCATGTGCCCGCCTTCGCCCAGGAAGCCACCGGCGCCGGCGCCAGCTTCCCCGCCCCGCTGTACGCCAAGTGGGCCTCCGATTTCAACAAGGCCACCGGCGTCAAGATCAACTACCAGTCGGTCGGCTCCGGTGCCGGCATCAAGCAGATCGAGGCCAAGACCGTCGACTTCGGTGCCTCCGATGCCCCGTTGAAAGACGCCGAGCTGGAGTCCAAGGGCCTGCTGCAGTTCCCCACCGTCATCGGCGGCGTGATCCCCGTCGTGAACATCCAGGGCATCAAGGCCGGCGAACTCAAGCTGAGCGGCCAGGTGTTGGGCGACATCTACCTGGGCAAGATCGCCAAGTGGAACGACCCCGCCATCAAGGCCCTGAACCCCTCGCTGAACCTGCCCGACGCCGCCATCGCCCCGGTGCGCCGCGCCGATGGTTCCGGCACCAGCTTCCTGTTCACCAACTACCTATCGAAGGTGAACGCCGAGTGGAAGGACAAGGTCGGTGAAGGCACCGCCGTGAACTGGCCCACCGGCGCCGGCGGCAAGGGCAACGAAGGCGTCGCCGCGTTCGTGGGCCGCCTGCCCAACTCGATCGGCTATGTCGAGTACGCCTACGTCAAGCAGAACAAGATGACCTACGCCCTGCTGCAGAACTCGGCCGGCAAGTTCGTCTCGCCCGAGGACACCGCCTTCAAGGCCGCCGCCGCCGGCGCCGACTGGAACAAGAGCTTCTACCAGGTGCTGACCAACCAGCCTGGCGACGGCGCCTGGCCCATCACCGGTGCCACCTTCATCCTGATGCACAAGGTGCAGGACAAGCCGGCCCAGGGCACCACCGTGCTCAAGTTCTTCGACTGGGCCTACAAGAACGGCGACAAGACCGCCGACGACCTGGACTACGTGCCGATGCCCGATGCCGTGAAGACCACGATCCGCAAGTCGTGGGACGGCATCAAGGACGGCTCGGGCAAGGTCGTCGCCTCGCACTGACCCCGGCCCCCCTCGGGATTCCATAACTAAGACAAACCAGGAACAGGGAGCCGCATGACCCGCATCGCTGCCGAGTCGACGGTGCGGGTCGATGCGCGCCCGCAGGAGGTTCATACCGTGTCATCCACACTCACCGCCGACGGCCAGGGGCTCGAGCGGCCCGCCGAGCGGGCCCGCCCCGCGGTGCCTCCGCCGGTCAAGCGTCCCCGCTCCGGCCCCATGGCCGACCTGCTGTTCGGCTGGGCCGCCAAGGGCGCTGCGCTGCTGACGCTGGCCCTGCTGATCGGCATCCTCGTCTCGCTCGTCATCGGCGCCTGGCCCGCCATCGCCAAGTACGGCCTGGGTTTCCTGACCAGCAGCGTCTGGGACCCGGTGCAGGAAGAGTTCGGCGGTCTGGTGATGATCTACGGCACGCTGGCGACCTCCATCATTGCCCTGCTGATCGCGGTGCCGGTGAGCTTCGGCATCGCGCTCTTCCTCACCGAACTCTCGCCCAGCTGGCTCAAGCGCCCGCTGGGCACGGCCATCGAGCTGCTGGCCGCCGTGCCCTCCATCGTGTACGGCATGTGGGGCCTGCTGGTCTTCGGCCCCATCCTCGCGACCTATGTGCAGCAGCCCCTGCAGAAGCTGCTGACCGGCGTGCCCGTGCTGGGTGCGCTGGTAGCCGGCCCACCCGTGGGCATCGGCATCCTGTCGGCCGGCATCATCCTGGCCATCATGATCATTCCCTTCATCGCCTCGGTGATGCGCGACGTCTTCGAGGTCACGCCCCCGATGCTGAAGGAGTCGGCCTACGGCCTGGGCGCCACCACCTGGGAGGTGGTGAGCAAGGTCGTGCTGCCCTACACCAAGGCCGGCGTGGTCGGCGGCATCATGCTCGGTCTGGGCCGCGCCCTGGGCGAGACCATGGCCGTGACCTTCGTCATCGGCAACATGAACCAGCTCGACTCTCTGTCCCTGTTCCAGGCGGCCAACAGCATCACCTCGGCGCTGGCCAACGAATTCGCTGAAGCCGGCGCCGGCCTGCACCAGGCCGCGCTGATGTACCTCGGCCTGGTCCTGTTCTTCATCACCTTCGTCGTGCTGTCGCTCTCGAAGCTGCTGCTGGCCCGCATGAAGAAGGCCGAAGGAGCCCGCTCGTGAGCACCCCTAGCACTTCTGCCCAACTGCTGGCCGCCCAGGCGCTGGCCCGCACCCGCGAGGCCAAGTACGCCCGCCGCTCGCGCGTCAACCAGGTGGCCCTCGCCCTGTCGCTGGCTGCCATGGCCTTCGGCGTGTTCTGGCTGATCTGGATCCTCTGGCAGACGCTGTACCTCGGCATCGGTGGCCTGTCCCTGGCCACCTTCACCGAGATGACGCCCCCGCCCAACGAGGCCGGCGGCATCCTGAACGCCATCTTCGGCTCGCTGGTGATGGTGGGCGTCGCCACCTTCGTCGGCACGCCCATCGGCATCATGGCCGGCATCTACCTGGCCGAGTACAACCCGCACGGCTGGCTGTCGTCGGTGATCCGCTTCGTCAACGACATCCTGCTGTCGGCGCCGTCCATCGTGATCGGCCTGTTCGTCTACTCGCTGGTGGTGGCGCAGTTCCGGTCCTTCTCTGGCCTGGCCGGCTCCATCGCGCTGGCGCTCATCACCATTCCCGTGGTGATCCGCACCACCGAGAACATGCTGCAGCTGGTGCCGCCGGGTCTGCGCGAAGCCGCCTACGCCCTGGGCACGCCCAAGTGGAAGGTGATCCTGTCGATCACGCTGCGCGCGGCCCGCGCCGGCGTCGTGACGGGCATCCTGCTGGCCGTGGCCCGCATCGCGGGCGAGACCGCGCCGCTGCTCTTCACCGCCCTGAACAACCAGTTCTGGACGGCCGACGTCACGCAGCCGATGGCCAGCCTGCCGGTCACCATCTTCAAGTTCGCGATGAGCCCGTACGAGAACTGGCAGCAGTTGGCCTGGGCTGGCGTGTTCCTGATCACCGTCGCCGTTCTCGCCCTCAACATCCTGGCCCGCGTCCTTACGCGCGGCAAGAACTGATACCAAGAAGAGTCAAGCCATGGTTGCTACCGTCTCCACCCCCCCGCGTTCCAAGATCGCCGTCAAGGACCTGAACTTCTACTACGGCAAGTTCCACGCGCTCAAGGGCATCAACCTCGACATCCCCGAGAACAAGGTCACCGCCTTCATCGGTCCTTCGGGCTGTGGCAAGTCCACGCTGCTGCGCACCTTCAACCGCATGTTCGAGCTGTATCCCGAGCAGCGCGCCGAAGGCGCCATCGAGCTGGACGGCGAGAACCTGCTGACCTCCAAGCAGGACGTCGCCCTGGTGCGCGCCAAGGTCGGCATGGTCTTCCAGAAGCCCACGCCCTTCCCGATGTCGATCTACGACAACATCGCCTTCGGCGTGAAGCTGTTCGAGAACCTGTCGGCCTCGGACATGGACGACCGCGTCGAATGGGCGCTCAAGAAGGCCGCCCTGTGGACCGAGGTGCGCGACAAGCTGCACCAGAGCGGCTCTGGCCTGTCCGGTGGCCAGCAGCAGCGCCTGTGCATCGCCCGCGGCATCGCCATCAAGCCCGAAGTGCTGCTGCTGGACGAGCCCTGCTCGGCGCTGGACCCGATCTCCACCGCCAAGATCGAAGAGCTGATCGCCGAGCTCAAGGACGAATACACCGTGGTCATCGTGACCCACAACATGCAGCAGGCAGCCCGCTGCAGCGACTACACGGCCTACATGTACCTGGGGGACCTCATCGAGTTCGGCGCCACCGAGCAGATGTTCTTCAAGCCCAAGCGCAAGGAGACCGAGGACTACATCACGGGCCGTTTCGGCTGATGCCGGCACTGGAGACCACAGCGATGGCTGACAAACATCTTTCCACCCAGTTCGACAGCGAACTCAACGGCGTGTCCTCGCGCGTCATGGAACTCGGCGGCATGGTCGAGTCCCAGATCCGCCAGGCCGTCTATGCGCTGCTGCAGTTCGACACCGACGCCGCCGAGCGCGTGATCGAGACCGAGCCGCGCGTCAACGCGATGGAGATCGAGATCGACCGCGAGCTCTCGTCCATCATCGCGCGCCGCCAGCCGACGGCGCGCGACCTGCGCCTCCTGATCGCCATCTCCAAGACCACCGCCAACCTGGAGCGCGTGGGCGACGAGTCGACCAAGATCGCCCGCATGGTCAAGTCGATCATCGAGAGCGGCTCGGCCCGGGCGCTGCCGTGCTCCGAGCTGCGCATCGCGGCCGATCTGGCGTCGGGCCTGCTGCGCAAGGCGCTGGATGCCTTTGCCCGCCTCGACACCGCCGGCGCGCTGTCGATCCTCAAGGAGGACGACCTGATCGACCAGGAGTTCGACGGCTTCGTGCGCAAGCTGGTCACCTACATGATGGAAGACCCGCGCACCATCTCGCCCAGCCTGGACCTGCTGTTCCTGGCCAAGGCCATCGAGCGCATCGGCGACCATGCGAAGAACATCGCCGAGTTCATCATCTACATCGTCAAGGGCGAGGACGTGCGGCACACTTCGATGCAAGAGATCGAGAGCGCGTTGAAGTGAAGCCCCCCAGGCTGCGCGCTTCGCGCTCCGCCAACCCCCCGGAGGGGGGCGCACCCAGCGGCCTGGCAAAGCCAGTTCCGCGGGTGCTTGGGCGTGGCCTGCTCCGCGGCCGTTCGAGCGGTGGGCGGGCTGAGCGGCTGTTGGCGATGGCTGCGCTGCCCGGACCTGGAAGAACACCATGAAGAAACCTCGTGTACTGATCGTGGAGGACGAGTCCTCCATCGCCGAGCTGCTGGCGGTGAACCTGCGGCACAACGGCTTCGAGCCCATCTGGGCCGAGGACGGCGTGAGCGCACAGCGCGAGATCGATGCGGTGCTGCCGGACATGATCCTGCTGGACTGGATGCTGCCGGGCCAGAGCGGCCTGCAGCTGGCGCGCCAGTGGCGCCGCGACGCCCGAACGAAGCAGGTGCCGATCCTGATGCTCACCGCCCGCGGCGACGAGCCGGACAAGGTGGCCGGACTGGACGCCGGCGCCGACGACTACATCACCAAGCCTTTCTCCACGCAGGAGATGCTGGCCCGCATCCGTGCCGTCCTGCGCCGCCGCGCGCCCGAGGCCGCGGTCGAACGGCTGGAGGCCGGCGAGCTGGTGCTCGACACCGCGACCCACCGCGTGACCTGGCAGGGAGCCGCCCTCAAGATGGGCCCGACCGAGTTCAAGCTGCTGGCCTACCTGATGCAGAACGCCGAGCGCGTGCACAGCCGCTCGCAACTGCTCGACAAGGTGTGGGGCGACCATGTCTTCATCGAGGAGCGCACGGTCGACGTCCACGTCAAGCGCCTGCGCGAGTCGCTGGGCGCCGCCGCCAGCATGGTCGAGACCGTGCGGGGCGCGGGCTACCGCTTCACCGTCCAGGCGACCGTCTGACCTGCCTGGCGCCGGGCCGCCGGATGCGCCGGCCGCTGCCCGTCTTCCTTCCTTCCGTGCGCGACTTTGCCCGCGGGCCCGCCGAGGCGGTGCCTGCCGATAATCCATGGCCATGCCCGGTCGTCTAGCCGCCTTTCTCTGCCTGTCCGCTGCAGGCGCCGCTGCCGCCGGCTTCCTGATGGGATGGCGCCTGGCCTGGGCCGGGGCCTGGGCGGGGGCGCTGGGCTGGCTGGTGCTGGACATGCTTCGGGCCCACAGCCTGATCCAGGCGATGCGCAACGACGCCCTGGGACTGCCGCCCGGCCGCTTCGGCCTGTGGGGCGAGCTGTCGGACCGCATCCGCCGCGCCTTGCGCCTGCGCGAGCAGCAGACCCAGCAGGCGGAGCAGCGTCTGCAGGAGTTCCTGGCCGCCATCCAGGCCTCGCCCAACGGCGTGGTGCTGGTGGACGAGGAAGGCCGCATCGAATGGTGCAACCAGACCGCCGGCGTCCACCTGGGGCTGGACGTCGAACGCGACCTGCAGCAGCTCATCGCCAATCTCGTGCGCGATCCTGCCTTCATCGGCTACCTCGCCTCGTGGAACTACAGCCGCGAGGTGGTCATCGATGCGCCGGTGGCCTCGCGCTCCGCGTCCGGACAGCCGATGCGGCTGTCGGTGCAGGCGCATCCCTACGCGGGCAACCGCCGGATGCTGCTCACGCGCGACATCACGGCGCTCGAGAAGGCCGAGGAGATGCGGCGTGACTTCGTCGCCAACGTGTCGCATGAGATCCGCACGCCCCTGACCGTGCTCACCGGCTTCGTCGAAACGCTGCAGACGCTGCCGCTGGACGCCGACGAGCGGGCCCGCTACCTGGCCCTGATGGGCCAGCAGGCCCAGCGCATGGGCACGCTGGTGGCCGACCTGCTGACGCTGTCGCGCCTCGAAGGCAGTGCGGCGCCGCCGGTCAACCAGTGGACGCGCATGAGGGCGCTGATGGCGCACTGCGAGGACGAGGCGCGTGGGCTCTCGGGCCGCATCGCGTCGCAGCCGCACAAGCTTTTCTTTGCCGTCGAGGCCGATTCGGAAGTCTCGGGCGTGCCGACCGAACTGCAGAGCGCCATGTCCAACCTCGTGACCAACGCCGTGCGCTATACGCCCGGTGGCGGCGAGGTGGTCGTCACCTGGCGCCTGCTGTCCGACGGCCGCGGCGAGTTCACGGTGCGCGACACCGGGCCGGGCGTGGCCGCCGAGCACATCCCGCGGCTGACCGAGCGCTTCTACCGCATCGACCGCAGTCGCTCGCGCGAGACAGGTGGGACTGGACTGGGCCTGGCCATCGTCAAGCACATCGTGCAGCGCCACGGCGGGCAACTGCGCATCGAGAGCGAGGTGGGCAAGGGGTCGCGCTTCTCGATCACCTTCCCGGCGACGCGCGTGCGCGAGGTGCGGGCGCGGCTGGCGGCCTCGGCCTCCGCGCCCGCCGCCTGAGGCGCCACGCGCCAGCGCGTGTGGCCAGGCGGGCGCCCGGCGCCCCTCAGTCGATGGGCCAGCGCTGGCGCACTTCGGCCAGGCGCGGCGCAATGGACAGGAAGAGCGCGACCAGCGTGGGATCGAAGTGCCGTCCCGATTCGCTGCGGATGTAGTCGAGGGCCCGTTCGGCAGTCCAGGCCTCCTTGTAGGGACGGCGCGAGGTGAGGGCGTCGAACACGTCCGCGATGGCCACGATGCGTGCCTCCAGCGGGATCGCCTCGCCGCGCAGGCCCTGCGGATAGCCGGTGCCGTCCCATTTCTCGTGATGCGACAGGGCGATGGCGCGGGCCATGGTCAGGATCTCCGAGCTGTCGTTGCCGATGATCTCGGCGCCGATCAGCGGATGGCGGCGCATCACGTCCCATTCGTGGCTGTCGAGCGGTCCGGCCTTGCGCAGCAGGGCGTCGGGGATGCCGATCTTGCCCACGTCGTGCATGGGCGCGGCATGCAGCAGGTCGTCGGCCCATTCCTGCGTGCTACCCGCGGCCAGCGCCAGCTCGCGGGCGTAGTGGCTCATGCGGATGACGTGCATGCCCGTCTCGTTGTCCCGGTACTCGGCGGCGCGGCTGAGCCGCTGGACGATCTGCAACTGGGTGCGGCGCAGTTCCTCCGCGCGCACCAGTGACAGGTGGGTGCGCACGCGCGCCCGTACCACCGGCGGGTAGAGCGGCTTGGTGATGTAGTCGACGGCGCCGGCTTCCAGGCCGAGGGCCTCGCCCTGGCTGTCGGCGCGCGCGGTGCAGAAGATCACCGGGATGCTCGCCGTGGCCGGGTCCTCCTGCAGCACGCGGCAGACGGCATAGCCATCGAGCTCCGGCATCATGATGTCGAGCAGGATCAGGTCGGGCCGGTGTTCGCGGGCGAGTTGCAGGGCCCGCCGCCCGTCGGTAGCGAACACCAGCCGGTAGTCGGCCTGAAGCGCCAGACGCAGCACCTGGAGGTTGGAGGGTTCGTCGTCCACCAGCAGCAGGCAGGGCCGGCGATGGCGCGGGGCGGCTGTTTCGGCCGCGGCGGCGGGCAGGGCGGTGGGCGCAGCCGCGGGGGCGGGGGCCGGCATCTCCGGCGCCTGCGGTGCGACAGCCTCACCCACCAGCTGTTCGGCGGGCAGCGGACGCAGGAACTCGTGGCGCTCGCGGCCCCGGGCTTCGAGCCAGGCCCGCACCAGGCCCCGCGGCAGCAGCGCCGGCATCCGCCGTTCATGGCCGCTCGCGCCGTAGCGGGCCATCAGCGGATGGTCGTCCGCGTTGATGGTGAGCAGGGCGAAGCTCAGTTGCCGCACGCCGTTGTCGTCCAGCCAACTGCTCCACAGGCCGGCGATGCACAGGGCATGGCCGTCGCGCCGGCTGATGCGTGCGAGTTGCGGTACACGGGGGTCGACGCGGAAGTCCTGCACATAGATGGCTGCCACCGGCACCACGCAGAGCTGGTCCTTGGTCCAGGCCGTGGCGTAGGGCGACTTGCGCACTTCGTCGTCACGCACGAGGGCGGTGCGCAGTCGCAGCGCGGCCTCCATGCCGCCACGCCGGCTTTCCGCCGTCACCAGTCCCCAGCGCCCCATGCCCACCACGGGCGCGCCGGTCTGCTTGTGGATGAAGGCGCCCTGGCCGCCGGGCAGGACATCGTCCGCATGTGCCGCCGGGAGTTCCAGCGGCACGCTCTGTCGAAGATCGCGCGCAAGGACATCCCAGTGGCGATCTTGAGCAGGAGCGTATCGGGAGATCATCGATATCCAGCATAAGCGTTTGCGGGTCAGCGATGCGTCAGCCGAATCGCACTCGGCCATTTGGCATGCCGGCCGCCGTGTCGGCGGCACGAACGTGCAGGGCAATCCAGGCTATTTCCGACTATTTATGTTGGTTACTCTGTGCGACCGAAACACCGTCGCTATACTCTAGGGCTTCCTTCCCCGATAGCTCAGTCGGTAGAGCGCCGGACTGTTAATCCGTAGGTCCCTGGTTCGAGCCCAGGTCGGGGAGCCAAACGAAGCACTTGGTGGTCGTCACCAAGCTGCTCAGAAAGCCCGCCCAGTGCGGGCTTTTTGCTTTGGAGCGGCGGGCGAGGATTGTACGGTCGCCCTCGTCGATCAGATCGCCCGCGCTGCCGTCTGCTCAGGCCAGCATCTGCAGCGCCAGTCCTGCCGCCGCGCTTGCCGCCAGCACCGGCATCACGCCCCACTTCAACTGGATCAGCGCAAAGGCGGCGAGCACCATCAGCACCGCAGCCCCGGTATCGAAGCCCTGTCCCTCGGGCCACAGCACATGGCCGGCAAAGAACAGGGCCAACTGCGCGATCACGCCCACGACCGCAGCCGTGATCGCCGCCATGGGCGCGGCCAGCCCCAGGCGGTCGCGGGTCGATTCCACCAGCGGGCCACCTGCCAGGATGAACAGGAACGACGGCAGGAAGGTGAAGAAGCTCACGGCCACCGCTGCCACTGCGCCGCCCAGGAAAGGCAGGTCCGGGCCCAGTGCCAGCTGGTTCCAGCCCCCCACGAAGCCCACGAACGCCACCACCATGATCAACGGGCCGGGCGTGGTCTCTCCCAGCGCCAACCCGTCGATCATCTGCGGGCCCGAGAGCCAGTGGTAGTGCTCGACGGCCGCCTGGTACACATAGGGCAGGACGGCGTAAGCGCCGCCGAAGGTCATGAAGGCCGCCTTGGTGAAGAACCAGCCCATGCGCGCCAGGGTGCCCTGCACTCCGCCAATGGCGATGGCGGCGGCCATGCCCGCACTCCAGAGGGCGACGCACACCGCCACGACGCGGACCATCCGGCCGCGCGAGAAGCGTGCGTGCGCCGGGGGCGGGCTGTGGTCGTCGATCCAGGCGGCGGGACCCGGCACATCGCCGGACGCCGCAGCCGCATGGGCCCCCCGGCCTCGAAAAGTCCCGGGCCAGCGCCGGCCGCCCCAATGCCCGGCCAGTGCCGCGAGCGTCAGTACGAGTACGAAGGGCAGGTGCAGCACGGCCATCGCGATGAAGGCCGCCGCGGCGATGCCCATCAGCGGGCGGCTGTGCAGCGCACGGCCCGCCAGGCGCCAGCCCGCCTGCAGCACGATGGCGGTGACCGCCGGCTTGATGCCGTGGAACATCGCGGTGACGAGCGGCTGCTGCCCGAAGGCCATGTACACCCATGACAGTCCGATCAGCAGCACCAGCGAAGGCAGCACGAACAGCAGGCCTGCCGCGATCCCGCCCCAGGTGCGATGCATCAGCCAGCCCAGGTAGGTGGCCAGCTGCTGTGCCTCGGGGCCGGGGAGCAGCATGCAGTAGTTGAGGGCATGCAGAAAGCGGCGCTCGCTGATCCAGTGCCGGCGCTCCACGAGTTCGGCATGCATGATGGCGATCTGACCGGCCGGCCCCCCGAAGCTGATGAAGCCCAGCTTGAGCCAGAAGAGCAGGGCGCGGCCGAAGCTGATCGGCGAAGGCTTGGAGGGTGTGTTGGGGGAGGGGAGCATGGGCCGCACAGGGAGCGCTTCCGCATCATCCCATTGCGCGATGACGGCGGACTGAACCGCCAGATCGGCGCGCCGCGCGTGGCCGCCGACCCGTCTGCGCGGCCTTGGCCGACGGGCATGTCGGAGTTGTTAACACTGGGTTAACTCCCATCGCTGCGCAGGGACGATCACGGTATCGTCACAGTCAGGAAGCACGGCGAGCGTCCGACGGCGGCCGCCAGGGCTTCCCTCACAACGAATGGAGACGCGCCATGTTGATGGTCATTGCAGGATTCATGTTGGGCGTGGTGTGCGGCACCGTTCTGGTCGGCTTCATGGTCGGCCGCAGCCGCTACGCCGAAGAAGACGCCGTGCGCTATCCGACCTACTGAGGTCGGCTGCCGCCGCAGGGGCTGGCGTTGGGCGCCGGTGCCTTGGCCGCGCGCTGCCGCGCCAGTGACGCGGCGGCGCCCTGCAGGCTGCGGTGGCAGTCTCAGCGCCGGCTCTTGGCGCCGAAGATCCCGCCGAGCACGCCGCGCAGGATTTCCTTGCCCACATTGGTGCCCACCGTGCGCGCCGCCGACTTGGCCAACGTCTGCACCAGACCGTCCTTGCGCCCGCCTCGCGGCCCGGTCGTCCCGAAGAGTAGATCGTCCAGGAAGCTTCCCTCGGCCTGGCCTGCATTGCCTCCGCCTGCCCCCGTGCCCGCAGCGCTGCCGGGGCCGGTCCCGTCGGGCCGGGCCGTCGCCGGCGCGTCCGGTGCCGACGCGGCGCGGCCCTTGAGCTTCTCGTAGGCCGATTCGCGGTCCACCGCCTGCTCGTAAACGCCGGCCACCAGCGAGCCGCTCATGAGCGTGCGGCGCTGCTCCGGCGACACCGGCCCGATCTGGCCCGCGGGCGGCAGCACGAACACCCGCTCGGTGATGCCGGGCCGGCCCTTTTCATCCAGCAGGCTGACCAATGCCTCGCCGACGGCCAGTTCGGTGATGGCCTGCCCGATGTCCAGGCCCGGCTTGGGGCGCATGGTGCTGGCGGCGGACTGCACGGCCTTCTGGTCGCGCGGCGTGAAGGCGCGCAGCGCGTGCTGGACCCGGTTGCCGAGCTGGGCCAGCACCGAGTCCGGGATGTCCAGCGGGTTCTGCGTCACGAAGTACACGCCCACGCCCTTGGAGCGCACCAGTCGCACCACCAGTTCGATGCGCTCGACCAGCGCCTTGGGCGCATCCTTGAACAGCAGGTGGGCCTCGTCGAAGAAGAAGGCCAGCTTGGGCTGGTCCAGGTCGCCCACCTCGGGCAACTGCTCGAACAGCTCCGACAGCATCCACAGCAGGAAGGTGGCGTACAGGCGCGGCGCATTCATCAGCTTGTCGGCCGCGAGGATGTTGACCACGCCGCGGCCGTCCACCGTCTGCATGAAGTCCTGGATGTCCAGCATCGGCTCGCCGAAGAAGCGGTCGCCGCCCTGCGATTCGATGGCCAGCAGCCCGCGCTGGATGGCCCCCACACTGGCGGCGCTGATGTTGCCGTAGCTGGTGGTGTACTGCTTGGCGTTCTCGCCCACATGGGCCAGCATGGCCCGCAGGTCCTTCAGGTCGAGCAGCAGCAGGCCGCTGTCGTCGGCGATCTTGAACACCAGGTTGAGCACGCCGGCCTGGGTCTCGTTGAGGTCCAGCATTCGGCCCAGCAGCAGCGGCCCCATGTCGGAGATGGTGGCCCGTACCGGATGTCCCTGCTCGCCGAAGACGTCCCACAGCGCCACGGGGCAGGCCTGCGGCGTGGGCAGCTCGATGCCGCGCTCCTTGAGCGTGGCAGCCATCCGCTCGCCGATGCGGCCGGGCTGGCTGATGCCGCTCAGGTCGCCCTTCACGTCGGCCATGAAGACGGGCACGCCGATGCCCGACAGGCGCTCGGCCAGGGTCTGCAGCGTGACGGTCTTGCCGGTGCCCGTGGCCCCGGTGATCAGGCCATGGCGATTGGCCAGGGCGGGCAGCAGGAAGCATTGGATGGCGCCGTGGCGCGCCAGCAGCAGAGGATCGGCCATAAGACTCCCGGATCAGGGCGAAAAACCGCGGCAGTCTACCGAAGGGGAGGGCTGCGCCAGGGTGTCGCGGCCGCGCCGGCCGTGGCCATGGCCATCGGGGCGACTCCTATAATTTTTCTCTTTTGCCGTACGGGCTGTGGCCGACGGTTCATCTCTACACATCCGGGAGCCCCTCTTGTCCTCGACCACCTCTTTTGACCGCACTCCGCTCGAGAACGAGCTGGCCGAACTGCTGGTGAGCGCCCTCAATCTCGAAGTGGCCCCCGAGTCCATCGACCCCGAGGCGCCCCTGTACGGCGACGGCCTGGGCCTGGACTCCATCGACATCCTTGAAGTGGCGCTGGAGATCTCGCGTCGCTACGGCTTCCAGCTGCGCTCGGACGACGAGCGCAACCAGCAGATCTTTGCCTCGCTGCGCGCGCTGGCGGCCCACGTCGCCGCCAACAAGGCCGGGTAAGGGGCATGCCCGCCTGGCGCATTGCGCTGATGCTGCTGGTGGGCGTGGCCTATGCCGGCGCCTCGCACTGGATGATGGTCTACCACGCGGCCGAGCCCTGGGCCGTGGTCGTGCTGCTGGTGCCGCTGTGGCTCACCGGCATGGGTCTGGCGGGGCAGCACCTGGGGCGTGCCGGCCTGGTCCTGGTGGGCGTGCTGGGTCTGGCCGGGCTGGCCCTGGTCATGAGCGGCCATGCCGGCGATCCCAATCCGCTCTATGTGCTGCAGCACGTGGGCATCAACGCGCTGCTGGCCGGCTGGTTCGGCGGCACGCTGCGCGCGGGGCAGCTTTCGCTGATCGGGCAGTTCGCGCAGCGCATCCATATGCTCACGCCCGACATGCGGCACTACACGGCGCGCGTGACGGCCGTATGGACCGTGTACTTCTGCGCGGTCTGCGTGCTGTCGCTGGCTGTCTACCTGCTGCGGCCGTTCGAGGACTGGTCACTGTTCTCCAACGTGGTCACGCCCATTGGCGTCGGTGCGCTGTTCGTCGGCGAATACCTGCTGCGCTACCGCCTGCATCCCGAGTTCGAGCGCGTGCGGCTGATCGATGCCGTTCGCGCCTTCTACGCGCCTGCCAAGCAATGAGCGTGTCCCACCTGCTCGGCCCGCGCGACCTGCGCGCGCCGCTGGCCTGGCGTCATGGCCGGCCGATCAGTGCGCTGGCCTGGCTGGCCGACGTCGAGGCCGTTGCTGCGAAGCTTCCGGCCGAAGGCCCGGCTGTCAACCTGTGTGGCGACCGCTACCGCTTTTCCGTCGGGCTGGCGGCGGCGCTGCTGCGGGGCCATGCCAGCCTCCTGCCGCCCGATGCGCGCGAGGACACCCTGGCACGCGTCTGCGCCGAGCATCCTGCGGCCTTCGCGCTGGTCGATCCCGGCGAGCCCCACGGCGCCGGCCTCGCGCAGCGCGTCGAGGTCGACGCCGATGGGGCGCGCACGCCGCTCGCCGCCATGCCCGACTGGGCGGCCATCGCGCTCGACCGCCACGCGGCCAGCCTGCTCACCTCGGGCTCCACCGGCGTACCGCAGCCGCATGCCAAGACCTGGGGCACGCTGGTGGGCGATGTGGCCGCCGCGGTGCCGAGACTGTGCCAACTGCTCGGCCTGTCTTCGCTTGAAGGCCTGACGCTGGTGGCCACGGTGCCGGTGCAGCACAGCTATGGCCTGGAGTCGTCGGCCTTGCTGGCCATGCTCGGTGGGCCGGCCTTCGAGGCCGGGCGGCCGTTCTATCCGGCCGACATCGTGCAGGCGCTGGCGTCGGTGCCGCGGCCCCGCGCGCTGGTCACCACGCCCTTCCACCTCAAGACGCTGCTGCAGTCGGGCCTGGATGTGCCGCCGGTCGACATGGTGCTTTCCGCCACCGCGCCGCTGTCGCCCCAACTGGCGGCCCAGGCCGAGCGCGCCACGGGCGGCGTGATGGTCGAGATCTACGGCAGCACCGAGACCGGCCAGGTCGCCACCCGCTGCCCCGTGCGCAGCGAGGTCTGGGAGGTGATGGGCGACATCCGCGTGCAGGCCGAGACCGGCCCGGAGGGCGCCGAGCGCTTTGTCTTCTCGGGCGATTTCATTCCCGCACCCACGCCCATGGCCGACCTGCTGGAACTGCTCGGCGACGGCCGTTTCCGCCTGCTCGGCCGTGCCAACGACCTCGTGCACGTGGCGGGCCGGCGGACGTCGCTGGGCCACCTCGACTTCCATCTCAACAGCATTCCTGGCGTCGAGGACGGCGCCTTCTGGCTGCCGGACGACGTGGCCGACGGCGTGGTGCGGCCGGTGGCCTTCGTGGTGGCCCCCTCGGTGGATGCCGCGACGGTCATCGCCGGCCTGCGCGAGCGCGTCGAACCGGTGTTCGTGCCCCGCCGCGTGGTGCATGTGCAGGCGCTGCCGCGCGTGGGCACCGGCAAGTTGACGCGTCGGGAGCTGCGCGAATTCGCGCTCGCCCAATTGGCGGCGGACGGCAGCCCGGTCCGGCTGTCGCACCGCGTGCCCGAGGACCATCCCGCCTTTGCCGGCCATTTCCCCCGCCAGCCGCTGCTGCCGGGCGCCTTGTTGCTCGCCGAACTGCTGGAGGCGATGCGCGGCGTGCCCTCGCTGCGCGCGCGCCTGGGCGATGCGCCGATGCTGGCGGCGGCCAAGTTCCTGGCGCCGGTGCGGCCGGGCGCCGACCTGGTCTTCGATCTGCAGCCCGAGACGGGCGCGGCGGCCGGTGTGCGCTTCGACGTGCGCATGGGCGACACCGTGGCTGCCAGCGGACGCTGGCTGCCGGGGGAGGGCGCCCGCACCGCAGGCGAAGCCGGAGGTCGCCCATGAGCGCCCTCGGCGACGACCTGCGTCCCGGCACCGACTGGGCCCGCGCGCCCGAGCGCAGCAACATCCTGGCGCTGCGCTTCATCTGCTGGATGGCGCTGCGCTGCGGCCGGCCGCTCACGCGGCTGGTCCTGCATCCGATCACGCTGTACTTCCTGCTCTTCGCGCCCACGCCGCGTCGCCATGTGCGGCGCTACCTGGCGCGGGCCATCGGGCCGAAGGCGGGCTGGCGCGACGGCTACCGGCTGCTGCACAACTTCGCGTCGACGGTGCTCGACCGGGTGTACTTCCTGCGCGGGCGCATGGCGCTCTTCGACGTGCAAGTGCAGGGCGGCGAGGCCGTGGAGGCCGATGTGCGCGCGGGTCGCGGCGCCTTCCTGGTCGGTGCGCACATCGGCAGTTTCGAGGCCCTGTCGGCCTGTCGGCAGCAGGCAGAGGCGCCGGTCGACCTGCGGCTGGCCATGCTGATGTACCCGGACAACGCGCGGCGCATCAACGCCGTGCTGGGCGCCATCAGCCTGCCCGAGTACCGGCCGCACATCATCGCCCTGGGCCGGCCCGCCGCCATGCTGGAGCTGCGCGACTGGCTGGACAGCGGCCGCATGGCCGGCATGCTCGGCGATCGCACCCTGGCCGTGGGCGAGGACGACGGCGGCCAGCGCGGCAACCGGGTGCAGATCGACTTCCTGGGCCAGCCGGCTTGGTTCAACGACGGGCCCTTCCGCCTCGCCGCGCTGCTGCGCCGGCCGGCCGTGTTCATGGCGGGCCTGTACCTGGGCGGCAACCGCTACCGCGTGGTGTTCGAGCCGCTGGCCGATTTCTCGGCACCGGCGGCGGAAAGTGGCACCACCGAGCCCGGCGCACCAGCGCCGCGCCGCGCCCGCGGACTCGATCCCGCCGAGCGGGAACGCCGCATCCGCGATGCCCTCGAAGCCTATGTGCGGCGCCTGGAAGACCTGTGCCGCGCCCATCCCCACAACTGGTTCAATTTCCATGACTTCTGGCTCGAAGATTCGCCGCGTGCGTGAGGCCCTGGCCGGCGTGCGCCGCCTGCGTGCCGTCCTGCTGCTGGCCCTGGCCGGCCTGCTTGCGGCACCTGCCTGGGCGTTCGATCTCAACGAGCTGATGGCCCTGCTGGCCCAGCGCCGCAGCGGCGAGGCCCGCTTCACCGAGCAGCGCTATGTGCGCGGCCTGGACGGCCCGCTCGACTCGGCCGGCGTGCTCAGCTTCACCGCACCCGACAAGCTGGTGCGCCGCACGCTCACGCCGCGGC
Organism: Pseudacidovorax sp. 1753; assembly: GCF_040544975.1. Taxonomy (NCBI): domain Bacteria; kingdom Pseudomonadati; phylum Pseudomonadota; class Betaproteobacteria; order Burkholderiales; family Comamonadaceae; genus Pseudacidovorax; species Pseudacidovorax sp. 1753. The sequence continues at coordinate 194,310 of NZ_JBEPKY010000007.1, forward strand.
CGGAGTCGATGGAGGTGCAGGGCAACGTGCTCATCCTCTCGCGCGGCGGCCGCACCCGCACCCTGAGCCTGGACGCCATGCCCGAGCTGCAGGGCATGATGGAAGCGATGCGCGGCACCCTGAGCGGCAACGCGCCGGCGCTGCTGCGCTACTTCAAGGCCGATGTGAAGGGCGATGCCAAGGCCTGGACGCTCGACCTGGTGCCCACGCTGCCCGCGCTGGCCGCCCAAGTGCGCAGCCTGCGCCTGTCGGGCATCGGCAGCGACGTGCGCGGCATCGAGATGGAATTCATCGGCGGCGACCGCTCGGTGATGAACATCGTGCCCGGGCCCGCCGGTTCATGAGCCGCCGCCCTCCTGCCGCGCCGGCCCACGATGCCGGCCTCTCGCCCGCGCGCCGTCTGGCCGTGGTGCTCGTCTGGCTGCTGGTGCTGGCGGCCGGCGTGGGCATCATCGCGCGCTCCAAGTTCGACGCCGACCTTTCGGCCTTCCTGCCTGCCCATCCGGACGCGCGCCAGCGCATGCTCATCGAGCAGATCCAGACGGGCGTCGCTTCGCGCACGCTGTTCATCGGCATCGAGGGCGGACGCGACGAGGCGCAGCGCGCGGCCGTCTCGCGCGAACTGGGCCAGCGCCTGCGCAAGAGCGGCCTGTTCGACCAGGTGCAGAACGGCGACCAGAGCGAATGGCGCGATGCCGGCACCTGGGTCTTCGACCGGCGCTACCAGCTCTCGCCCGCGGTCACGCCCGAGCACTTTACGGTGGAAGGGCTGCGCAACGCCATCCTCGACACGCTCTCGCTGCTGGGCACGCCGGGCGGCAATGCCTTCAAGCCGCTGCTGGAGCGCGACCCCACGGGCGAATCCGCCCGCATGGCCGAGACGCTGATTCCGGCCACCGCGCCGCGTAGCGTCGACGGCGTGTGGGCGGCGCGCGAGGCGCCGCGCGCGCTGCTGCTGGCCAGCACCCGCGCCGCCGGCGGCGACCTGGACGCCCAGGCGCAGGCCATCGCCACCATCCAGGCCGACTTCGCCCAGGCCGCCACCGAGGTGGGCGCCACCGACACGCACCTGCTGATGAGCGGCACGGCCGTGTTCTCGGTGCAGAGCCGCGACAGCATCAAGCGCGAGGCCGTCCACCTGGCGGTGGTGGGTGCCATCGTGGTCAGCGGCCTGCTGCTGCTGGCCTTCGGTGCGCTGCGTGCGCTGGCCATCGCCATGCTGCCGGTGGCCACCGGCGTGGTGGTGGGCACGGCCGCCGTCAGCCTGGTCTTCGGCGGCGTGCATGGGCTGACGCTGGGCTTCGGCAGCACGCTGATCGGCGAGACGGTGGACTACGCCATCTATTACCTGATCCAGGCCCGCCAGGTGGCGGGCGAGGGACCGGCCCAGGCCGGCTGGCAACGCTGGCGCGACCTGCACTGGCCCACGGTGCGGCTGGGCCTGCTGACCTCGGTGGCGGGCTTTGCGGCGCTGGTGTTCTCGGGCTTTCCGGGACTGGCGCAGCTGGGCGTGTTCTCCATCGCCGGACTGGTGGCCGCGGCCGTGGCCACGCGCTTCCTGCTGCCGGTGCTGGCGCCGCAGGGCGCCAGCGGCCGAGGCCTGCGCCGCTACATGGCGCACGCGGCCGGCGCCATCGTGCGCGGACTGCCGCGGCTGCGGCTGCCACTGATGGCCCTGGCCGTCGCCGGCTTCGCGCTGGTGCTGTGGCAAGGCGACCAGCTCTGGCGCGCCGGCTTGAGCTCGATGAGCCCGGTCTCGCGCGAATCGCAGGCGCTGGACGAGCAACTGCGCGGCGACATCGGCGCCAGCGACGGCGCCACGCTGGTGGTGGCCTATGGCGACACCATCGAAGCGGCGCTGCGCCAGGCCGAGGCGGCCGGCGCGCGGCTCGACCCGCTGGTGGAGCGCGGCGCGCTGTTGGGCTACGACAGCGTGGCCCGCATCCTGCCCAGCCAGGCGCTGCAGATGCAGCGGCGCGAGGCCCTGCCCGACGCCACCACGCTGCGTGCCCGGCTGGAGGAAGCCACGGCGGGCCTGCCGATCGCGGCCGACCGCCTGGCACCTTTCGTGACCCAGGTCGAGGCGGCGCGTGCCGCGCCGCTGATCAGCCGCGAGGACGCACGCCAGGGTCCATTGGGCGCCGTGGTCGACGCGCTGCTGTTCGAGCGACCGGGTGGCGGCTGGGCCGCCATGATCTCGCTGCACCCCGGCCCGCAGTTCAAGCATGCAGACGTCGTCGCCGCCCTGCAGGGGCTGCCGGGCGTGTCGGTGGCCGAGGTCGGCGAGGAACTGGGTGCGCTCTACAAGCGCTACCTGCACGAGGCCTTCGTGCAGGTGGGCCTGGGCGCGCTGGCCGTGGTGCTGCTGCTGGGCGCCTGGCTGCGCTCGGGCCGACGCCTGCTGGCCGTGTGCCAGCCGCTGGCCGCCGCCGTGGCGCTCACGCTGGGTGCGATGGCGGCCATGGGCATGGCGCTGTCCATCCTGCATCTGGTGGGCCTGCTGCTGGTGGTGGCCGTGGGCTCCAACTACGCGCTCTTCTTCGACCAGCTGCGCGAGACCGGCCATGCCGACGAGGACACGCTGGCCTCGCTGATGCTGGCCAACCTGACGACGGTGATCTCCTTCACGCTGATCGCCATCTCCGACATCCCCTCGCTGGCGTCCATCGGACAGGTGGTGGCGCCCGGCGCACTGCTGGCGCTGCTGCTGTCGGCCGCCTTTGCCCGGACGGCGAAGGCATGAGCGCCCTGGCCGGCCGCTGGCAGCCAACGCCCTTCCTCAAGGGCAGTGCGGTGCTGCATGCCGGCGCGCTGGGGGCGAGCCTGCTCGTGCCGGGTGCCTGGCCCTGGGCGCTTGGCGCCGTGGTGCTCAACCATGCGGCCATCACCGCCATCGGCCTGACGCCGCGCAGCCGCTGGCTCGGCCAGAACACGCTGCGCCTGCCTGCCGCCGCCGAAGCGCGAAACGAAGTGGCGCTGACCATCGACGACGGGCCCGAGCCCGCGGTGACGCCAGCCGTGCTCGACCTGCTCGACGCCCATGGTCAGAAGGCCACCTTCTTCTGCATCGCCGAACGGGTACAGGCGCATCCGGCATTGGCGCGCGAGATCGTGGCCCGTGGCCACAGCATCCAGAACCACACGGCGCGGCACCGGCACAACTTCTCGGTGCTGGGGCCGCGCGGCTTCCATGCCGAGATCGAACGCGCGCAGCAGATGATCGAGGCCGTCATCGGCCAGCGGCCGACCTGCTTTCGTGCGCCCGCGGGCCTGCGCAATCCCTTCCTCGCCCCGGTGCTGCATCGCCTCGGCCTGGAGCTGGTGAGTTGGACCCGACGCGGCTTCGACACCCGCGAGCGCGACCCCGCGCGCGTGATGGCTCGCCTCACCCGCGGCCTGCGCGCCGGCGACATTCTTCTCCTGCATGACGGCCATGCGGCGCTGGCGCCCAGCGGGCGGCCGGTGATCCTGGATGTGCTGCCGCCGCTGCTGGAGCGCCTCGAGCGTGATGGCCTGCACGCCGTGACCTTGCCTCATGCGCTCGGCCATGCGTAAGCCGCGCCGCGCGCCAGACCTTTCCCGCCTTTTCCCCTTTCCCGCAAGGGGAGAGGGCGCCAGGACGACCCACCTGTGAACTCGAATTCGCCCACCCCCGACGCCGCCTGGCGCGACCTCCACGCCCGCGCCACCGAGCCCTACCGCCAGGGCGGCAACTTCGCCTGGCATTTCGCACGCGGCAAGCTGGGCCATGACCCGGTATTCCGCGGCATCGTCGAGCGGGGCCTGATCGGAGACGGCCGGCCGCGCATGCTGGACATCGGCTCGGGCCAGAGCCTGTTCGCCAACGTGCTGCACACCGCCCAGGCGATGCGCGCCGAGGGCCGATGGCCCGTCGCCTGGGCGCCGCTGCCGTCCGATGCCCGCTACACCGGCATCGAGCTGATGCCCCGCGACGTGGAACGGGCACGGTGCTCGGTCGGCCACATCCGGCCCACGCCCACCGTCGTCTGCGGCAACATGTGCGAGGCCGACTTTCCGGCCTGCGACGTGGTCGTGATCCTCGACGTGCTGCACTATGTGGACCATGCCGCGCAGGAAGGCGTGCTCGTGCGGGTGCGCGACGCGCTGGCCGCCGGCGCTGCGCAGCGTGACGGCCTGCCCGGTCGCCTGCTGCTGCGCGTCGGCGATGCCGCCAGCCGCCGTGGCTTCGCGATCAGCCAGTGGGTGGATCGCACCGTGACGCGCATCCGCGGCCACAAGGTCTCGCCCACCTGGGGCCGCACGCTGGACGAGTGGATCGCGTTGCTGCAGCGCCTGGGCTTCGCGGTGCAGCCCATGCCCATGAGCCAGGGCACGCCCTTTGCCAATGTGCTGCTGATCTCGGACCTGCCATGACCGCGCCCTCCACCCTCGACCGCAGCGGCATCGCCGCGCGCATTCCCCACGCGGGCAGCATGTGCCTGCTCGACCGGCTCGAAGCCTGGGATGCGCAGTCCATCCACTGCACGACGGCCACCCATGCGGACCCTTCCAATCCGATGCGCACCGCCTCGGGCCTGCTCGCCCCCTGCGCCATCGAGTTCGCGGCGCAGGCCATGGCGCTGCATGGTGGCCTGCTGAGCACGGGGGACGGGCCGCCCGCGGCCGGCTACCTGGCCAGCACCCGCAACGTGCGCCTGCATCGCGCCCGCTTCGACGATGCGCCCGCGCCGCTGCACCTTCATGCCGAACGCCTGTCGGGCGATGCGCAGCAGGTGCTCTATGCCTTCCGCGTGCTCGATGCGGCTGGCGCACCGGTGGCGGATGGCCGCGCGGTGGTCGTTCTCAACACGCCCTTGCCGGACGCCGCGCCCTGAGCGCCTGCCCGGCCATCACGACCGGTGTCCGTGACACCGTCACCGACGGAGGTACTTCCCCATGACCCTTCAGAACAAGCGCGCGCTCGTCACCGGTGCCAGCGGCGCCCTGGGCGGTGCCATCGCCGAGCGCCTGGCGCGCGACGGCGCCACCGTGCTGCTGCATGCCAACGGCCGCCGCGAGGCCATCGAGGCCCTGGCCGCGCGCATCGCCGGGGCCGGCGGCCAGGCCGAATGCCACGTCTTCGACCTGACCGACGACGAAGCCACGGCGGCAGCCTGCGCCCGCATGCTGGAGGCCGGACCGGTGCAGGTGCTGGTCAACAACGCGGGCATCCATGACGATGCCGTGATGCCCGGCATGCGGCCCGATCAGTGGCACCGCGTCATCGACGTGTCGCTCAACGGCTTCTTCCGCGTCACCCAGCCGCTGCTGCTGCCCATGCTGCGCACGCGCTGGGGCCGCATCCTGAACATCTCGTCGGTGGCGGCGATCATGGGCAACCGCGGCCAGGTCAACTATGCGGCGGCCAAGGGCGCCCTCAACAGCGCGACCAAGGCGCTGTCGATGGAAGTGGCCTCGCGCGGCGTGACCGTCAACGCCATCGCCCCGGGCGTCATCGCCTCGCCCATGGCCGACGCCGCCTTCGACCCCGCGATGGTCAAGCAGATGGTTCCGGCCCAGCGCGCCGGCCGGCCCGAAGAGGTTGCTGCTCTGGCCGGCTTTCTGGCCAGCGCGGAGGCGGGGTACATCACGGGGCAGGTCATTTCTGTGAATGGCGGGATGGCCTGAAAGCCATCCGGGTCGGCTGAAAACAAAGCCGATCAGTCGCGCTATCACCGACCCAGCAGCCGGCGTGCGAGCAGGGTCTGCATGTCCCGCCGCCCGTCGGCGATCAGGTGGACCACGACCCGGTGGGCCAGCACTTGGTACACGATGCGATAGGGCTTGAGCAGGACCTGCCGGTAAGCCTTGATGCCCAGGCTCAGCAGTTCTTTGGGGTGACTGCCGCGCTCCGGCAGATGGGCCAGGCCATCGAGGGTCGCTGTGATGCGGTCCAGCAGGCGACGGGCGTTGGCGACGCTTTCGGCTTCGGCCACGTAGTCGTAGAGCGATTCCAGGTCCTGCTCCGCACCGCGGGTCAGCATGACCTGAAAGCCCTTCGCCCTCGTCATTCGCTGGCGGAATGCTTGCTGCGAAGCCGCTGCACCACATCGGCCAGCGACTTGAGGTGCCCGGCCTCCACATCCTGCTGGCCCAGGGCCAGCAGCTTGAGCATGGCGAGGGTCTCCTGGGTCTCTTCGAAGGAGGCCACGTCCTGGATCACGGCGCGGGCTTCGCCGTTCTGGGTGATGACCAGCGGCTCGCGCCGCTGCGCGAGCGTGTCCAGCACTTCAGCCGCGTTGGCCTTGAGGTAGCTGATCGGTTTGACTTGCGTCGAAAAGCGCATTCGCGGCTCCCGGGAAAGAGGACTGAATATAGACTTTTTCCAGTCCTTTCCAATCGGCCGCTCAGTGCGCAACCGTGAGCGACAGCACGGTCAGTTGCCCGTCGACCATCTGCGCCGTGAAGCGCACCTTGTCGCCCGCCTTCACCTCCTTCAACAGCGCCGGGTCGCGGACGCGGAAGACCATGGTCATCGCGCCCATGTCGAGGTTGGGAATGTCACCGTGGCGCAGCGTGATGCGGCCCTGGGCGGCATCGACGCGGCGGACTTCGCCTTCGACCTGGGGCAGCGGTGCGTCGGTTTGCGCGAAGGCGGCGGGGGAGGCCAGCAGGATGCCCGCGGTGGGCAACAGCAGGGCGAGAAAGCTTCTCTTGTTCATGGTTGGGTCCTTCTGAATCGAATCGGTGGCTCTGTCATGCGCTGGGCGATGTATGCCCTTCCGGTTCGGGGAAACGCCGGGCGCGGCAGAGTCGGGAAAGATGAGGTACGTGACGTACCGGCTTTCGTTGGCGTCGGCAATCGAGCCTTAGGCGGCGGTGCCCTTGTCAGTGGTGGTCATGGCCACTGGGCTTACGGACGGAGGCGGGTGCGGCATCGGTCATGCCTGGAGCCACGGCGTCTGCCGGGCCGGCTCGGCTCACCGCCGCAGGCGCCTGGCCCGCATCGACCTCATGCGCCACGCTGCCCGGCGGATGCCTGAACCAGCCCGGGTCACGGAAGTCCCCCGGCGCCTGGTCGCGCCGCACCTTCAGCAACGTGAACATGCCCCCCATCTCCGCGGGACCGAAGGGGCCGCGGCCGGTCATCATGGGCAGGGTGTTGTCGGGCAGGGGCATCTCCATCGAGCCCATCTCGGCCATGCCCTTGTCGCCCATCACCATGTAATCGGGAACCAGCCGGCGGATGGTGTCCGCGACGCCGCGATGGTCCACGCCAATCATGGTGGGCACGTCGTGGCCCATGGGGCCCATGGTGTGGTGGCTCTTGTGGCAGTGCAGGGCCCAGTCGCCTTCCTCGTCGGCGATGAACTCGATCTGGCGCATCTGGCCGACGGCGACATCGGTGGTCACCTCGGGCCAGCGGGCGCTGCGCGGCACGGCGCCGCCATCGGTGCCGGTGACCTCGAATTCGTGGCCATGCACATGGATGGGGTGGTTGGTCATGGTGAGGTTGCCCACGCGGATGCGCACCCGGTCGCCCTGGCGTACGCAGAGCGGGTCGATACCTGGGAACACGCGGCTGTTGAAGGCCCAGGTGTTGAAGTCGGTCATGGTGTTGACCTTGGGCGTGGCGCTGCCGGGCTCGACGTCGAAGCTGCCGAGCAGGAAGCAGAAGTCGCGCTGCACGCGGACAATCTGCGGATGGCTGCGCACCTTGGGGTGCGTCACCCAAAAGCCCATCATGCCCATGGCCATCTGCACCATCTCGTCCGCATGCGGGTGGTACATGAAGGTGCCGGGGCGGCGCGCGGTGAACTCGTAGACGAAGGTCTTGCCCGGCGGGATGTGCGGCTGCGTGATGCCGCCGACACCGTCCATGCCGTTGGGCACCCGCTGTCCATGCCAATGCACGGTGGTGTGTTCGGGCAGGCGGTTGGTGACGAAGATGCGCACCCGGTCGCCTTCGACCACCTCGATGGTGGGGCCGGGCGACTGGCCGTTGTAGCCCCACATGTTGACCTTGAAGCCCGGTGCCATCTCGCGCACCACGGGCTCGGCGACGAGGTGGAACTCCTTGACGCCGTTCTTCATGCGCCAGGGCAGGCTCCAGCCGTTGAGGGTGACGACCGGGTCGTAGGGCCGGCCATCCGGTGGCAGGAGCGGCGGCGCGGTGGCGGGGCCGGTCTGCTGCGCGGCCTCGGGCACGGCGGCCAGGGCCACCCGACTGACGGCACCGGCGGCGGCGCCGGCCAGCATGCCGGAGAAGAAGTGTCGGCGGTCCATCAGTGGCCTCCTTCGTTGGTCGTGCTGGCGGGGGCTGCGCCCGTCCCTGCACCGCGCAGGGCCGAGAGGCCGGCGGGCGAACTGCCGGTCAGCGCCATCTGCAGATCCACCTCGGCGAGCCAGAAGTCGCGCTGGGCCTGCATGGCCGCATCCACCGTTCGCGCACTGGCGCGGGCTTCGGCCAGCAATTGCCAGACGCTGGCGCCCATGGCGTTGTAGCGCAGCACCATCTCGTCGTTGACCTGGCGCTGCAGCGGCAGCACCTCGGCCTGGTAGCGATGCGCGATCTGCCACGCATGCCGGCGGGCGGCCTCGGCTTCGCGCACTTCGCTCGCCGCGGCCAGCGCCACGCCACGCACGCGGGCGGCGGCCTGCAGGTAACGTGCCTCGGCCTGCGCACTGCGTGCCTGGCCGAAGTCGAAGAGCGGGATCGGCAGGCCGATCTCCCAGCCGCGTTGCGTGCTGCGGCCCCGGTCGATGTCGTTGGTGAAGGTGGTGTTGCGGGCAACGCCCAGTTCCATCACGTCGACGAAACGGGTAGCGCGTGTCAGGCGCTGGGCCTCGGCAATGGCTGCGGCGTCGGCGCGGGCGGCGCGGAGGTCCAGACGATCGCGCAGGGCCTGCGCCTGCAGGTCGGCATCGCCGGGCAGCGAGGCGGGCAGGTCGGGCAGGCGGTCGGGCAGCGTGAGCCGCGCGGCCTGTGCGCCATCGAGCCCGAGCAGGCGGACCAGGGCCTCGCGGCTGGCGGTGGCGGCCTGCTCGGCGCGGGCCAACTGCGCCTGTGCGTCGGCCTGCTGCAATTGCTCGCGTGCGGCCTGCAGGGCGGGCCAGTTGCCCGCCTTCTGCATGCGCTGGGCCAGCGTCGCGCCGGCTTCGGCGGCATCGCGCACGTCGCGCAGGTAGACGGCGCTCTGCCGGTCGGCGACGGCGCGCAGCCAGGCGCGACGGGTGTCGGCCGCCAACTGCAGCACCGCCTGCGCCGCATCGAGCCGGGCCGCCTCCTGCTGCTGGCCGGCCCAGCGGGCGCGCCAGGGCAGGGTGAGCAGGCCCACCACGTTGAAGCTGATCAGGCGGTCCAGCTCCAGTTCGCGGCCCTCGCGCAGCCGGCTGAAGGAGAACACGGGGTTGGGCAGCGTGGCTGCTTCCGCCCGTTCGGCGTCGGACAGCTGCAGGGCCGCGAAAGCCGCCTGCATGCGGGGGCTCTGGGCCAGGGCGATGCGCACGGCCGCCTGCTGGTCGAGCGGGCCCGCCAGCAGCGTCTCCGCCTGCGCCGCAGATGCGGTGTCGGGCCGACGCTGGGGCCGGGCGTCGCCCACGAGCGGCTGGCCCTGCACCAGCGAAAGCGCCTGCGGTGCATCGCCCTCGGGCGACAGGCTGGCGCAGCCGGCGAGCAGCACGGCGAGGCCTGCCAGGGCCATGTGGCACGCACGGCGCAAGATGGCGGGCGGCGCCGCGACGGAAAGATGGGGAATCGGCGGCGCTTCGTCGTGGCGACGGCGCAGCGGCAGCCCGCGCACGCTGCGCGGGACGAGAGGGGTGGACAAGAGAACGCTCCTTGAAGCAATGCATCGGCACCGCGGCGCGTCAGGACGGCTGCGGCGGACGGACTACGGGCAGGACGTTCAGGAAATGGGCGGCTTGTCGGCCTGCGCGAGCAGGGCGCTTGCGAAGTGCGGGGCGCTGCTGCGGGGTTGCACGCGTGCGGGCGGCGCGACAGGGGCTTCAGATGCCGCGTCGGTCATCGCCACCGAATGGCAGATCTGGCAGAGGCCGCAGTGGCCATGGTCGTGTGCGGTGCCGCTGTCGTCGCCATGGTGCGCCACGGAAGGGGCGCTGGCGACGTGGGGCGATGCTTCTTGCATGCCGTGTTCTTCATCCGCAGCATGCTCATGGCAGTGCGCCGTTGGCTGCGCTGGGGCTGCCGCCATCGCCGGCATGTGTTGCGGCGCCGGCATCGGATTGGCCGTGCGGGCGGCATGTGCGGACGGCGCCGCGGCCGTGACCTCCACCGCCATGGCGCCACCGATCCAGCCGCGCAAGGGCAGCAGGACGAGGGCAAGGACCAGGACGAAGAGGCGCACGGGCGGCATTCTAGGAGTGCACGCCAGCGCGGGCCTTGACGCCCCGCAGGGGCGCCAATGCATCGCTGCGGAGCCAGCCTTGCCCTCGCAGCCTCATGCACCATCGTCCGACATCGCGATGTGCACGCCGTCGCAGGCTTGGATCACCCGGCAAGCCGCTTGCCCTCACCCAATGAAAGGAACATTGCGATGACCCCCATCGATCACCAGGACTGCATCGACGCCTGCAACGCCTGTGCCGTGGCCTGCAGCCATTGCGCGGCGGCCTGCCTGCGTGAGCCCGATCCGGGCGCCATGGGCGGCTGCATCCGTCTGGACATGGACTGCGCCGCGGCCTGCCAGTTCGCCGCGGCGGCGCTGGCCCGCGGCAGCGAGCATGCGGCGGCCATCTGCGCGCTCTGTGCCCGCCTGTGCGATGCCTGCGCTACGGAGTGCGCCCAGCACGAGGCCGACCACTGCCAGGCCTGTGCCAAGACCTGCCGCGACTGCGCCGGCGCCTGCCGGGCCATGGCCGGCTGAGAACTCCCGTACTGGTCAGCGCCCCGGCAGACCGCGCAGCAGCCGCAGCCCGTTGGCCACCACCAGCAGGCTGGCGCCCATGTCGGCGAACACGGCCATCCACATGGTGGCCTGCCCGGCGATGGCCAGCGCGAAGAACACGGCCTTGATACCCAGGGCCAGCGCGATGTTCTGCCAGAGCAGCGCATGCGTGCGGCGCGACAGTGCCACGGTGTCGGCGATGCGGCCCAGGTCGTCGTTCATGATGACCACGTCGGCCGTCTCCATGGCGATGTCCGTGCCGGCCGCGCCCATGGCGAAGCCGATGTCGGCCTGGGCCATGGCGGGCGCATCGTTGATGCCATCGCCCGCCATGGCGATGACGCCGTGGCGCTGTTGAAGGTCGCGAATGGCAGCCAGCTTGTCCTGGGGCAGCAGGGCGCCACGGGCATCCGTGATGCCGACCTGATCGGCCACGGCGCGGGCGGTGCTGGGGTTGTCGCCCGTCAGCATCACGGGCGTGACGCCCAGGTGCTTCAGGCGCGCCACCGCTTCCCTGGAGCCGGCCTTGAGCGTGTCCGCCACCGCGAAGACGCCGAGCACCGCATGTTCGTCGGCGAGCAGGGTCAAGGTGCGTCCCTGTGCCTCGTGCTCGGCCAGCAGGGCTTCCAGCGCCGGGCTGCACAGGCCTTGCTCCTCGATCAGGCGGTGGTTGGCGAGCACCAGCGGCAGTCCGTCGACCACGCCCCGGACGCCGCGCCCGGCCAGCGCTTCGAAGCTGTCGACACCGGGTATCGCCTCGGTCGTGGTGAGGCCCTTGGCAATGGCGAGCGAGACCGGATGGTCCGAGCGGCCCGCCAGGGCCGAGGCGGCGCGTTGCACATGCGCAGGATCTGCATCGCCCCAGGGCTGCCAGTGCACCAGCACCGGCTTGCCCTGGGTCAGCGTGCCGGTCTTGTCCAGCGCGATGGCCCGGAGCCGCCGCGCGCCTTCGAGGTGCGTGCCGCCCTTGATGAGGATGCCGCGACGCGCGGCGGCCGTCAGGCCGCTGACCACCGTCACCGGCGTGGAGATCACCAGCGCGCACGGGCAGGCGATGACCAGCAGCACCAGCGCCTTGTAGATGGCGTCGAGCCAGGCCCAGTCCATCAGCAGGGGTGGCAGCACGGCCACGGCCACGGCGGCGATGAACACCGCCGGCGTGTAGATGGCGGCGAAGCGCTCGACGAAGCGCTGCGTGGGCGCGCGCGACTCCTGCGCCTGCTCGACGGCTTCGATGATGCGGTCCAGCGTGGTCTGTCCGGCCACGGCCGTCACACGCACCTGCAGCTCGCCGCCCTGGTTGACGGTGGCGGCGAACACCGGGTCGCCGACGGTCTTGTCGACCGGGATGCTTTCTCCGGTCACGCTCGCCTGGTCGATGGTGCTGCGGCCGGCGCTCACCTGGCCGTCCAGCGGCACGCGCTCGCCGGGGCGGATGCGCACGATGGCATCCAGGGGCACGCTGGCGGCGGGCACGCGCTGCCAGCTGCCGTCGGCGGCCTGCACCTCGGCCTCGTCGGGCGCCAGCGCCATGAGGCCCGAGATCGCGTTGCGCGCGCGGTCGGCCGCCTTGTGCTCGATCAGTTCGGCCAGCGCATACAGCGCCATCACCATGGCCGCCTCGGGCCATTGGCCGATCAGAGAGGCGCCCGTCACCGCCACGGCCATGAGCGTGTCGATGCCCAGGCGTCCACGCCTCAGGGCGCGCAGGCCGCTCAGGTAGATGCCCGTGCCGGCCAGCGCGATGGCCACGGCGGCCAGCGCCATGCCGGCGATGCGCCATGCCAGGGCGTCGGGCAGCAACAGGTGGCTCAGTTCGGCTGCGATGGCGACGCCGAGCGCGGCGGCGATGCGGGCTGGACCGGGCAGGGGGCCGTGGTCGTGCCCATCACCGGCCTCGTGCGCATGCGTGTGCGCGTGGGCACTGTCATGGTCATGGGCGTGACCATCGCCGTGACCGTGGTCGGCTTGGCGGTGCGACGGGGATGTGGCGGCGACCGCAGGCGCGGGGGTGCCGCATCCGCAGCCGGTACCGCAACCCGCGGCAATGCGCAGCGTGCGCGGCGCTGAGGGCGGGGCGACCGGCTCGGTGGCGGGGGTGTGTGGCGTGTGGTGGCGGTGCGCCGGCTCGCCGGCGAGGGAGGGGGAAGGGCGGCTCGTCATCGGGTTTTCGCTTTCGTGCCAGCATTGAAAACCTTCAAGCCACTTCAAGGTCAAGCATGCCTTCTGCAAGCCCCCATCTGCGCATCGGCGAGGCAGCCAGTCGCTCGGGCGTCAGCGCCGCCAACATCCGCTATTACGAAAAGGAGGGTCTGCTCGGCGCGGAGCAGCGGGCCGACAACGGCTACCGGCTCTACAGCGCCGACGACGTGCACCGCCTGCGCTTCATCCGCATGTGCCGGGCCATGGACATGTCGCTGGACGAGGTGCGTGCGCTGCTGTCACTGGACCTGCGCAGCAAGGCCGACTGCAGCGCGGCCTGCGACGTGCTCAACGCGCACCTGGGCCATGTGCGCGAGCGCATCGCGGAGCTTCGATCGTTGGAGCAGGACCTGAAGACGCTGCGCGACCGCTGTGACGGTCAGGACAGTTATTGCCACACCATCGAGGCGCTGCATGCGCTTGCGGATGCGCAGACCGCCGAAGGCACCGCCACGCAGGCCGGGCCTCGGCGCCATGTATGAGCGGTGAGCGGAAGTCCGGCTAGTGCTTGTAGCCCAGGGCGGTTGCGGGGGCGGGCCGGGTGAACGGCCGTTGTCCCAACTCCGCGCTGGGCCGGGGCTCGACACGCGCCAGCGGCGGCTCCATCCCGGACAACTCTGCCAAGCGCCGGTCGGCCTCGCGCCTCAGTGCGGAGATCCGGGCCATGGCCTCTGCCTTGACGATCCGCCGACCCCCCTGCGTGCTCTGCTGCAACTGGTGGATGGCTTCGTACGTGTCGCGCTCGGCCCGCATCCATGCAGCAAATCGGGGGTCGGGTGTTTCGTTCATGGTGGCCTGTGTGGGATACGGAGCCTGTACGCGGTCGTGCAGGTAAAGCCGGGCAGTGTGAGGGCCACCCGGACCTTTGCTCGTAGGACAAGCCTTGGGGCGCCAGTAGGTCGAGGCTCCCGAACCTCCTCGTGCCGTCCGCTTGGTTGCGAGGCAGCGGGCCGCCTCTCACCTGCGCCAGCGCCCTGAAAGGCCGCGGCGCCGAAGATGTGGTCTCGCGCTGCGAGGCGTGCGCGTCATGCGTTGGGCCGCTGATCGGCCGTGTGGTCGGCGTCGACAGATCGAGGTCGGCCGCACGCCGGTGCGTGTGCCTGCCCGATGTGCGTGGGATCGGCGTCGGCCGACTTCATGTACCGCTGCAAGGTGCGCGGATGCACGCCCATGCGCTGGGCGACCTGCTCCAGGGGCTCGTGCTGCAGCTCGAGCAGCAGCGCGTCGAGCTGATCGTCGGAGAGGGCGCGAGGCCGGCCGACGTGGCTGCCGCGGCTCTTGGCGGAGGCCATGCCGGCCTTGGTGCGCTCGCTGATGAGGGAGCGTTCGAACTCGGCGAGGGCGCCCATCATGTGAAAGACGAGCATGCCGCCCGGGGTGCCGGTGTCGATGCACTCGGACAGCGAGGCGAACTGCACGCGCCGCCGGCCGAGGGCGGCCACGATCTGCACGAGGGACTTGAGGGAGCGGCCGAGGCGGTCGAGCTTCCAGACCACGAGGGTGTCGCCGGGCTTGAGGCGGCGCAGGGCGCGGGAGAGGCCTGGGCGGTCGAAGACGGCGCCGGAGACGCCGTGGTCGGTATACAGAATGTCACAGCCTGCGCTGTGCAGGGCCCGGACCTGGGGGTCGAGGTTCTGCTCGTCGGTGGAGACGCGGGCGTAGCCAACTTTCATGGTTTCCAGAGGGAGAAGGTGGCCGCGCGATGGAGTGTGCGGGGCGTCTTCTGTGCCAAGTAATTAACAAGGCCGGAGTCTAGGCATTGACAAAAGGGTTCCTTTTTGTCCGCGTCATTTACATCCATCACGTTTGTGTGCTCCACGAGTAACAACGGTCGCCCTGAGAAAGTTGGTAGCTATTAGGATTTAAAGGAACCTTTTTGTCCAAGGCAGGTTCCTGCGGGCGGCGCAAGCGGGGCCCGTGCTGCGATGGACGGGGGGCGGGATGGGGTCAGCCGGCCTGCGGGCGGGGTGACGGCGGACGGCCTGTGCGGGGGGCCGGGCGCGCCGCTGGCGCAGCACCTGCAGCGGCTGGAGCAGGAGCTGCGGGCCGTGCTGGAGACGGTGCACGCCTGCCGCCAGATTCTTGATGCGCCGCGGGAGGCCGAGCCGGCTGAGCGAGCCGTGCCTGCGGCCTCCAGTGCGTCGACCGCAGCCTGTGGGCGGGTCACGTCCTTCGCGGCATCTGCGCCTCTTCCGGCCGCACCCTTTTCGTCTCCGGCCCTTTCTTCCCCGACTCTTTTCTCACCGCTGTCGTCCCTGCTGGCCTCGCCCGCGGCCGCGAACGACCGGGGCGCGTGCGCGACGAGCGCGTCCGACTTCCTCTCTTCAGCGAGCGCCGCCTCTGGCAGCGGTGGTGCTGGCGGCGTGCTGCCACGCATCGATGGGGCGCTGGGCGAGACGGGGTGGTCGCTGCTGCGCGACGGGTGGGTGCTGGTGGCGCCGGACGGATTCCGGCTGAGGCTGAACCTGTGCGAGCGGGCGATCCTGAGCGCGATGGTGTGCGCCCCGCAGCATGCGCTGTCGCTGGGTGGGCTGATCGAGCTGCTGACGCAGACGCGGGCGAACTTCGGGCAGAAGCCGCTGGCCACCAGCAGCATGCGCATGATCCTGATGCGGCTGATGAAGAAGCTCGAGCGCTCGGGCGCGCCGTGTCCGATCCTGTCGGTGCACGGCTGGGGCTACCGGCTGAGGGTGGGCGACGAGCCGGCGGGCGGGCGTGGGCAGATGGTGCAGGGGGGCCGGATGGCGGCTACTGCTGCTGCCGGCGTTGCTGGCATGCCCATGGCGGCAGCCCTCACGCCGTCCCCGGGCTCCATTGCACTGACGCCGGCCTCGTCCTTTGGCGAGCCGATGACCCCGTCCACCCCATCTTCAATCCCGCCGTCCTTTGCGGACGCCTTTGCTGTCCCTGCCAGCGCCGCTGCTGCTGCAGGTGCTGCCGCTGCCTCGCGTACGCCGGTGCAGCCGATCTCCCCGAAGTCTGTTCTTGCGGCCCGACGCGGCGCCTCGCCTGTGCGTGCGGATGCGGCCGACCGGGCTTCCGGAGCGCTTGGCGGATGACGCGCCGATGCGTGCCTGTGCCTGTGCCTGTGCGCCGCGTGCTGCGGCCGCCCCTGACTTCGAGCGGCGCCCCTGCGAGGGCGCCGGCGTGTTCGACCTTGTCCTGTAGCAGCCCTGAAGACCTGAAAGAGGTGAAGACCATGAAACACCGCCTGATGAATCCCTTGATGAACGTGCGCCTGATCGCGCCGGCCTTGCTGAGCGTGGTGCTGGCCGTGCCGGCATTTGCGCAGCTTGCGCCGTCCGCGTCCGCCTCTGCCCCCGCGAAGGTCGAGCAGAAGGCCGAGCAGAAGCCCATCACGGTGGAGCTGACGCAGAAGAAGGTGGTCAAGGACGAGCGGGGCCGCGAGAAGCTGGAGGAGGTCGACGGGGTGCGCCCTGGGGACGTGCTCGAGTACCGGGCGGTCTACAGGAACGTCAGCAAGCAGGCCCTCAAGGGCGTGGCGGCAAACCTGCCGCTGCCCGAGGGCCTGGAGTACGTGGCGCGCACGGCGCAGCCGGGCAAGGGCGCGCAGTTCGCGCTCAAGGCCGATGGGGCCTATGAGGCGGAGCCGCTGATGCGCAAGGGTGCGGACGGGCGCATGCAGCCGGTGCCCTTGAACGAATACCGGCAGATCCGCTGGCGCCTGGACGAGCTCGCGCCGGGGGCCGAGGCCGTGGTGAGTGCGCGCGCGAAGGTGGAGACGGCCCCCGCGCCGAGCGCTGCGGCGGCGCGCAGTGGCACCAGCACGGCGGCAGCGGCGGCCCCGGCGGCGGCCAAGCCGTAGAGCGGAGCGCGGCCGCTGGAGCGGGCCGCTTGAGCAGCGCTCGAGAGACGAGCGCTTGAAACCTTGAGAACGGGAGTGCGCGCGCTGGCGCGTGTGGGCATGCGGTGCCGTGGGGCGTGCGCATGTGCAGGCGCGGCGTGGCGTGTGGCGTGTGGCGTGTGCCTGTTTCTCAGACCGAGTGTGGGTTGCAGCGAGTTCCCGAGCCGAGAGGCGGGGGGGAGGCGCGGCGGCCGCACTGCCCTGCTGTGCGGGAGGCGGCGCATGAAGCCGTGTCGCAAGGCAGATTTTTAGTGAAGTCCTTTTGTGAACGTCGGCATTCCTTAGAGAGGAGAAAACACGTGAAAAACCATTACCCCCATACGCGAGGCGGCGGCGCGCTGCTCGCGACGTGGGCGGGCACAGCAGCCGTGGCGGCGGTCTTCCTGGGTGGAAGTCCGTTGGCCATGGCGGCGGCGCCTGCCGCGGGATCCAAGATAGGCAACGTCGCTTCGGCGAGCTACTACGACACGGACAACAAGCAGCAAAGCTCCAGCTCCAACTCGGTGGAGACCACGGTGCTGCAGGTGGGCTCGTTCTCGCTGGACAGCAAGATCACCACAGCCACGCCGCTGGACGTGATCAACACCAAGGCGGGCTCGGCCGGTGCCACGATCTATGCGTCGCACGTGCTGACCAACACGGGCAACGGGCAGGACGCGTTCACGATCAAGGTGGATGCGTCGGGCACGCCGAAGTTCAAGACCATCGCGGTCTATGCGGACACCAACGGCGATGGTCTGCCCGATGGGGACCCGCTGTGTACGGACAGCACCAGTTCGGGCTCGATCGGATGCGCCGTGTCCACGCCTACGTCGGTGGCGGGCAACGTCAGCGGTGCGAACAACAAGTACAACTTCGTGGTGGCCTACACGCTGCCGGCGACGGCCACGGGCACGGGTGCGTACGACATCGGCAAGGTGACGGTGGCGCCGGTGGCCTCGAGCGTGACGGCCTATGGCTATGCGGCGACCAACCAGAGCGTGCAGGTGCAGGATAGCGTGAACCTGACCACCTCGGCGGCCTTCTCGGTCAGCAAGAGCATCGGCGCGCCGAATGCGGGCATCTACCCGCCCGGGGCGCTGACGGGGACATGGCCGAGTGCGATCGGCAACAACCCGAGCTCGGGCAGCAAGAGCGTGGCGGGCGCGAGCTGCGCGACCACGTGGTCGACGGGCCTGGCCTCTACGGCCTCGTGCACGTACATCACGTACACCATCTCGTACACGAACAACGGTGCGGCCAGTGGCCGGTTCAACCTGCAGGACGTGATCGGCACCGGCGAAACGGCGGGCTTGACGTACGTGACGGGTTCGGCCAAGTGGAGCGGCAATGCAAACACCTCTGCGGCGCTGAGCGAGAGCAGCAACTCCGGGTTCACGGGTGCGGACTTCAACGTTGCCACCACCGGCAGCGTCAGCACGCTGACCTTCGTGGACGGCGCGGTGGCTGCGGGCGGCAGCGGCAGCCTGAGCTTCGTGGTGCTGGTCAACAGCAGCGCGACCAAGGGCGGCGACACCACCAGCAACGCGGTGAAGTTCAATCCGTTGGATGCCACGGGCGCCAATGCGGCTTCTCCGGTGTTGGGCAGCAGCCCCTCGACGTCGAACAAGTCGGTCTTCCTGGTGGCGGGCTCCTATGGTGTTGCGGTGGGTGCGGCCTCCTCGGCGACCTCCAGCGACGCGAAGGACGCGACGGCGGGCACGCCCAATGCCACGAGCACGGACTCGCAGTCCAATGCCAAGGCGACGGCGGGTTCGTCCACGAGCTTCACGCACAAGGTCTACAACCTGGGTGATGACGACATCGTGAACGTGACGGTGGCCTCCAGCACCTTCCCCACGGGCACGACGTTCCGCTTCTACAAGGCGGACGGCACGACGGAGCTGTCGGACCACAACAACGACGGCATCCCGGATACCGACACGATCAAGGGCGGCGACGTTGCCACGATCGTGGTGAAGGCGTTCATTCCTGCCACGACGGCGCCCAATGCGGCGGCCAACTACACGTTGACGCTGCTGGGCACGTCGGTGACCGACGCCACCAAGAAGGACGCGGCCAAGGACACCCTGGTGGCCGTGGTGGGTGCGGCGGTGGACCTGACCAACAGCAAGACGGGCGTGAGCAACAGCGGCGCCAATGCGGACGTGGGCCAGGGCCCGAGTGCGCAGCCGACGTTGATCAATGCCAGCGTGCCGGCGGGTTCGTGGACCACTCTGGACCTGTGGATCACCAACAACGACACCCAGAACAACACCTACACCCTGGTGTCCAGCGGCAACTCCAGCCTCTCGGGCAGCCTGCCAGTGGGCTGGACGGTGAAGTACGTCACGGGTGCGGTCGCCAAGACCGCGTGCGCGGCGGCGAGCGGCATCGACCCCAGCGCGATCTCGGTCAACGCTGGCCAGCAGCAAGAGCTGACGGCCTGTATCTCGATTCCTGCCACGCAGGCGCTGACGAACCAGGCGGTGTACTTCCGGGTGCGTGCGACGGGCCCGGGCTCGGACGGCACCGTGCCGGTGGACACGCTGTATGACCAGATCAACGTGATCGCTGCGGCGCTGACGTACTCGGCCACCATCGATCCGGCGGGCGGCGGCAGCCAGGTGGTTCCGGCCGGCTCGGTGACCTATGCCAAGACCATCTCGGCCGGCGGCACGGGCATCTGCCAGGCGGGCCAGGTCACGGTCGAGCTGGGCACGGGCAACGCCGATGCGGCGGCGGGCTGGTCGTATGCGATGTACGCCAACACCACCGGCACGCTCAACCCTGCCACGGATCTGGTGACCGCGGCCACGGTTCCCGGTCCCAAGCCGGGCCAGCCGGTGTACGTGTGGCTGAAGGTGTTCGCACCGGGCAACGCGGCGGTCAACACCTATGACGACGCCACGGTGACGGTGACCTTCCCCGAAAGCACGGCCGGTGCGGGCGACAGCTGCGGCACGGTGGTGGGCACGGCCCGCTCCACGGTGGTGCTCTCGCAGATCGTCGTGAGCAAGCTTCAGGCGCTGAACGCCACGTGCGATGCCACCGGTCTGACCACGGCGTTGGCAAATCTGACCGCCGGCTCGATCACGGCCAAGCCGGGTCAATGCGTGGTGTACCAGGTGACGGCGAGCAACAACAGCACGTCCACGGTGACCAACCTGTCGGTGAGCGACACGGTGCCGACCTACACGACGTGGACGGCCTCGGTGCAGCCGGCGACGGGGTGCACGTCCACCAACATCGTGCCGACGCTGGGCAACAGCGGTGCTGCGACCTACGACTCGGCCAGCAAGAAGGTCAGCTGCGACAGCGGCGCGAACAGCAACACGGTCTCGCCCACGGCCACGGCCACGCTGACCTTCCAGGTCCAGCTGGACCAGTAAGCCTTCCGAGGCGCTGAGGCTGCGAGTGCCGTGAGCGTCCTGCCCCCCGCTGCGGGGGTGGGGAGCCAAGGCGGTGCTCGCACCCCCGAAGGCAAAGCCTGCCTGCCCTGCTGTGGGCACGGCTTTGCCCTTTTCTGCGCGCTTTGGTGCGCGGGTGCCAGAGCGCGCAGAAAAGACCCGAGAGAGAGATCACCGAGAGAGAAGACGAGCGACAGCGACGAAGGAGGGGGCGGGCGCCCAAACAAGGAGCCTGCCGCCCCGCTGCCGATCCAGCCCACAACAACGCACAAGCCAGCCCAGCCGTGACCGCCATCCAACTGCACCCGATCCCGATCCTGCTGCGACGCCCTAGCCGGCGGCTCGGCGCCTGGCTGCCGATGCTGCTGCTGCCGGCGATGCTTGTACTGCTGCTGCTGGGCCTGTGCGGCGCGGCCGGGGCCAGGCCCGCGCCGGGCGGCACCGTGATCCGGGTGGTGGCCACGGCCACCTACACGCCGGCGGGCTACACGCAGACCGAGACCGTCTCCTCCAATGGTGTTGCGCTCACGGTGCAGTCGGTGGAGTCGCTCACGCTCACGCAGGACCAGACGCTCACGCGACCGCCGGGCATGCCGGTGGCCGTGAGCCACCTGCTGACCAACACGGGCAACGTGCGCACGGGCTACAAGCTGGGCTGGGCCAATGGCGGGGCGGGCTGCCCGAGCAGCGCCGCCCTGAGCCTGGCCTCGCTGCAGCTGGTGCGCGATGCCAACAGCAACGGCGTGGCGGACGCGGGCGAGCTGCCCCTGACGCTGAACACGCCTGGCGCCCTGACGCTCGATCCGGGCGAGACGGCCACGCTGCTGGCCGTGGGCACCATGCCCACGGCGGCCTCGGGCGCGGTGTGCGCCACCCTCACGGCCACCTCGGGCGTGCAGGCGGCCACGGCGAGCAACCGGGACGTGATCGAGATCGGCAACGTGGCGGTGCTCAGCCTCACCAAGTCGGCCAGCTACAGCGCGCCGCTGCAGCCGGGCGTCTCGCGCATCGACTACACCGTCAACGTCACCAACGTGGGCAACCAGGCGGCGCAGGGCGCGAGCACCGCCATGCCCGGCAACACGCCCATCGTGGTCAACGGCAGCCCGGTCAATGCGATCCTGCTGCGCGATGTGATCCCCACCGGCACGCAGTACGTCGCCGGCAGCCTGCAGACGCCCATCCCCGGCATGCTGCGGCTGTTCCGTCTGCCGGGCGATGCGCCCTTCAACTACCGAACGGGCGCCGCCGACGACGCCTCGGCGGTCGAAGTGGCGGTGGCGCTGCCCGCGCCGGCCAGCGTGGCGGCCAACGCCTCCTTGCAGATGCGCCTGTCGGTCATGGTCGCGGCCAACGCCAGCGCGGGCAATCTGCTCAACACCGCGCAGGCGTTCTACAACGACGGCACGCAGGCCACCTCCAGCGCCTCCAACACCGTGCCCGTGTCGCTGAACCCGGCGCGCATCGGCGTGGCCGAGTGGGCCAGCCTGCCGCGGGCCAACGCCGACGGCACCGCCGACGTCACCGTCTCGGTGCGCGTCAAGAACTACGGCGCGTCCTGGCTGTACGACGCGCAGCTGATCAACGTGCTCGAAGGCGCGGGCGCCACGCAGTTCGGCACCTACAGCAGCGCCGCCAGTCCGGCGGCGGGCCAGTACACCCTCGTGCCCGGCTCCCTCAAGACCCTCCAGGCGGCCGGCAGCGTGGGCGGCCAGTTGGCCGCCGTCAACAGCGCCTTCGACGGCACCGCGGCCCATTCCTCGCTGCTCGCGCCGGGCGCCGTGCTGCCCATCGGGGGCGACCTCACGCTGCAGTTCGTGGTGCGCTTCAACACCGCGGGCCGGGCCGCCACGCTCGCCAACAGCACCCGCGCGCAGGCCGCCACGGTGGCGGGCAACACCGCCAGCATCACCGACGACTCCGTCAACGGCACCGACCCCGACCCCGACGGCGACGGCAACCCGGGCAACAACACCTCGCCCACGCCCATCGGCACGCAACCGCCGCTGCTGAGCCTGAGCAAGAGCGCCTCGGCCCCGCGCTACGTCGCGGCCGGCGTGTACGACGTGGACTTCAGCTTCAAGGTCAGCAACACCGGCAGCGGCATCGCGCCCAACCTGCGCGTGATCGACAACCTCAACTGCGCCTTCTCGATGGACCAGGCCGACGGCCCGGTCGCGCAGTGGGCGCTGCTCGGTCCGGTCCGTAGCGGCGCGGGCATCCTCGCGCCCTCGGCCAACTTCACCGGCGCGGCGCCGTGCGACCGCACGTCCTGGAACGCCACCGATGCCACGCAGTTCCCCTCCGCCATCGCGCTGAGCCTGACCGACGGCAGCCGGGCGCTGGGCGCCGGCCAGAGCGAGCAGCTGGGCTTCACCGTGCGCGTGACCCTCAAGACGAACCGCACCGGTGGGCGGGTGACCTACACCAACAAGGCCTGGGCGGCGGCGCTGTCGGCCAACACCATCAATTTCGACCCCGCGCTGGTGGCCGGCGCCTCCTCCGCTTCGGCCGTGGGCCTGCTGGTGGACCCGCAGGGCACCGTCTACGACGCCGTCAGCCGCAGCCCCATCGCGGGGGCGGTGGTCACCGTCAAGCGCCAGTCCTGCGACGGGGGTACCCCCGGGGCCATCACCGCCGACCAGGTGCTCGGCGGCAACTCGGGCGTCTACACCTTCAACGCCGACGGCACCCTGTCCATGACCACCGGCGCCGACGGCAACTGGCAGTTCTACTGGCTCGCGCCGCCGGTCTCGGGCAAGTGCAGCTACACCGTCTCGGTCACCCCGCCGGCCGGCAGCGGCTACCTCTACCCCTCGCAGCGCATCCCCGCACAGGGCGGCACCTTTGCCAGCTGCGGCGCTGTCACGCCCAACCCCCAGTCGCCCAAGGAGGGCGAGGCCACCACCTGGTACACCAGCCTGGCCTCCGGCTTCAATGCCGACGGCAGCGCCTGCGACGTGGTGCACAACCACATCCCGCTGGACCCGGGCCTGGTCAACGGCCTGCTGCTGCGCAAGGCGGCCAGCAAACAGCAGGTGGACTTCGGCGACTTCCTGGACTATGCGCTCACGGTCACCAACAAGACCGGCTTCCCCATCAAGGGCATCGCCTTCAGCGACACCCTGCCGGCGGGCTTCGCCTACGTGCCGGGCAGCAGCAAGTTCAACGGCAACGCCATCGCCAACCCGAGCGGCGGCGCGGGCCCGGCGCTGGTCTGGCAGATCCCCGATGCGCAACTCGCGGCCGACCAGAGCGTGATGGTGCGCTACCGGGTGCGCGTGGGCGTGGGCGCGCGCATCTCGGGCAACGCCACCAACCGTGCGCAGGCCAGCGCCAAGGGCTACACCTCCAACACGGCGGAGAACACCGTGCGGGTCAACGGCGGGGTGTTCTCCGACGAAGCCTTTGCCTTTGGCAAGGTGTACATGGACTGCCGCGCCGACCGCCAGCAGGACGGCGAGGACGAGCCCGGCGTGCCCGGCGTGCGCCTGTGGCTGGAGGATGGCACCAACGTGATCACCGACGGCGAGGGCCGCTGGAGCCTGTACGGCCTCAAGCCCCTGACGCATGTGCTGCGCCTGGACGAGACCACGCTGCCGGTGGGCGCGCGGGTGGCCATCCAGGACAACCGCAACGCCGGCACCGCCAGCAGCCGCTTCGTGGACCTCAAGAAGGGCGAATTCCACAAGGCCAACTTCCCGCTGCACGGCTGCGACAACGCGGACACGCTGAAGGACGTGCAGGCGCGCCGCCAGGCCGCCGCCAAGAACCTCGACTCGGAACTCGCGGGCGCCTTGCGCAACCGGCTGGACCCCAAGGGCCAGGTGGTGACCGCCAGCGACACGCGCGGCATGCCGGCGGCCGGGCAGATCAACGGCAGCGGCGGCGGCGCGAACGCCTCGCTCACGGCCACCACGGGCCCGCTGATCGCGCTGCCCGGGGCGCCGCAGCGCGCGGCCGGCGTGGGCGCGGCCGGTGCCGGCAGCGGCAACTTCCTGGACGGCACCGTGGGCGGCACCGGCACGCTGGCGGCCGCGCAGCAGGTCAAGTCGCTGCCGGCCACGGGCCAGGTCCCGAGCGCCGGCGTCGGCAGCCAGGCCGCCGGCCTGCCCGGCAGCGTCACCGCCGGGCTGGTGCCCCAGCCGGTGGCCCCGAGCAGCGTCGAGCTGGAGAAACTCCTGCCCGAGCTGGACAACAAGCCCGGCTTCGTGGAGCTGCGCGATGGCGACACGCTCCCGGGGCAGGCGCTCAATGTGCGCGTGAAGGGCCCCGCGGGCGCGGTGCTGCAGCTGTCGGTCAACGGCGAGCTGGTGGACGGCCGGCGCGTGGGCAAGAAGGCCACGCTGCCCAAGACCGAGACCAGCGCCTGGGAGTACATCGGCGTGGGCTTCAAGCCCGGCGCGAACCGCCTGCGCCTGCAGGTGATGGACGAGATGGGCAACGCCCGCGGCGAGCCGGTGGAGATCGGCGTGACGGCCCCCGACAAGCTGGGCATCGTGCGCATCGTGGTGCCCACCGACGCGCGCGCCGACGCGCGCACCCCGGTGCCCGTGCAGATCGTGCTGACCGATGCGGCCGGCGTGCCCGTCACCGCCCGCACCCAGATCACCCTGGAGAGCGATGCCGGGCGCTGGCAGGAGGAGGACCTCAACGACAAGGAGCCCGGCCTGCAGGCCTTCATCGAAGGCGGGCGTGCCACCTATCACCTGATCCCGCCGGGCACCCCGGGCGACGTGCGCGTGCGCGCCACCGTCAACGCCCTGGTGCAGGAGGCGCGCCTGGCCCTGCTGCCGGACCTGCGCCCCATGATTGCCGTGGGCATCGTGGAGGGCACGCTCGATCTCACCAAACGCGGCAAGCTGGGCATCGACCAGCTGCCCGCGGGCGCGGCCTTCGAGCAGGAACTGTCCTCGCTGGGCAACAACGGCGACACCACGAACACCCGCGCGGGCGGCCGCGCCGCGTTCTTCCTGAAGGGCGCCATCAAGGGCGAGTACCTGCTCACCGCCTCGCTGGACACCGCCAAGTCCAGCCGCGATCGCCTGTTCCGCGACATCCGCCCCGACGAGTTCTACCCCGTCTACGGCGATGCCTCCGAGCGCGGCTACGACGCGCAGAGCTCGCAGAAGCTGTATGTGCGCATCGACAAGAACCGCTCGTACCTGCTGTACGGCGACTTCCAGACCGCCAGCAGCACCGAGGTCAGAAAACTCAGCCAGACCAGCCGCACCCTCACCGGCATGAAGGGCGTGTACGAGGAGGGCGGCATGCGCGTGACCGCCTACGGCGCGCGCACCTCGCAGACCCAGCAGATCGAGGAATTCGCGGGCAAGGGCATCTCCGGGCCGTACTACCTCGCGGGCAACCTGGGCGATCTGGTGGAGAACAGCGAAACGGTGGAGATCGTCTCGCGCGACCGCAACCAGGCCAACGTGATCCTGAAGGCCACCACGCTCACGCGCTTCGTGGACTACACGCTGGAGCCGAGCACGCGCCGGCTGATGTTCGTGAGCCCGGTCTCGGCGGTGGATGCGGACCTGAACCCGCAGTCCATCCGCGTGACCTATGAAGTGGACGCGGGTGGGCCGAAGTACACCGTGGCGGGCGTGGACGCGCAGGTCAAGCTGGGCGAGCGGGTGCAGGCCGGCGTGGTGGCCCATGTGGACGAGAACCCGGACAACCGCCGGCGCATGACCGCGGCCACCGCCCTGGCGCGCCTGGGCGAGAGCACCAGCATGGCCGCCGAGGCCGTGCGCACGCACAGCGACGACAAGGGCTCGGGCTCGGCCGGCCGCATCGAGCTGCGCCACCAGACGGAGAACCTGGGCGTCTCCGCGCAGGTCGCGCGCGCCTCCAGCAGCTTCGACAACCCGGCCGCCGGCTTCGGCGCGGGCAACACCGAGGCCAGCGTGCGCGCCGAGTACCGCATCGACTCCACCCTGGCCGCACGCGCCGAGGCGCTGTACAGCAAGAGCGAGGGCACCAGTGCCAGCCTGACCAGCAGCACCGACGGCACGAGCCTGTCCACCGCCACCGCGGCCACGCCGGCCGCGCGCGGGCAGAGCGTGTCGCTGCTCAAGCGCTTCAACGACTACTTCAGCGCCGAGGTGGGCCTGCGCCACGGGGCCACGGCCAGCAGCGGCTCGGCCTCGATGTTCAGCTACGACCAGGTCTCCAGCTTCAGCAGCACCACCGGCTCCTCGGTGACGGCGCTGGGCAGCGCGGCCAACAGCAGCAGTTCCCTGGCGAGCGACCAGAACGATCTGACCACCGTGCGCGCGCGCCTGACCGCCACGCTGCCCGGCGCCCCGCAGGCGCAGGTCTTTGTGGAGGGCGAGCAGGACACGAAGAACTCCGGGCGCCACATGGCCGCCATCGGCGGCAACTACGCCATCACCGACAAGACCCGCGTCTACGGCCGCTACGAGCTCAGCTCCACGCTCTACGACGACACCAGCAGCACCACCGGCAGCAGCACCAGCCGCAACGTGGGCATCCTGGGCATCGAGAGCGCCTACATGGAGGGCGGGCGCGTCTACAACGAGTACCGCCTGGCCGATGCCGACAGCAGCCGCACGGCGCAGATCGCCAACGGCATCCGCAACACCGTCAAGCTCGGCGAGCACTGGGCGCTGACCGGTGGCATCGAGCGCACCCGCGCCCTGGGCACCGTCTCCAGCACCAGCCTGGGCTCGGGCCTGGGCAGCTCCACCGCCGTGACCAGCGGCGTGGAGTACACCAACGGGGCTTTGCGCGCGAGCGGCATCCTGGAGAAGCGCACCGGCTCGGACGCCGACACCGTGCTCGGCAGCATGGGCGCGGGCTACCGCCTGAACGACGAGTGGACGCTGCTGGCACGCAGCGTCTACAGCAGCAGCAAGGGCGTGGGCGACCAGCAGGGCAACGAGCGCATCCAGTCGCGCCAGCAGCTCGGCGCGGCCTACCGCCCGAAGAACGACGACCGCTTCAACGCGGTGGCGCGCTACGAGCACCGCAGCGAGACCATCCGCGGGGACACGGCCACGGCCGGCAGCATCAGCGGCAACGCCTTTGGCTCGGACGCGAGCCTGCCCGGCAGCTACAAGAGCGACATCGCCTCGGTGCATGCGAGCTTCAGCCCGGATGCGGACAACACGCTGAGCGGGCGCTTCGCGGTGAAGCGCTCCAGCTACGACGACGGAAGCCTCAAGAGCAGCTACACGGCGCAGTTGCTGTATGGCCGCTGGACGCGCGACCTCAACGCCAAGTGGGACCTGAGCGTGCAGGGCGGGCTGCTGCACGGCTCGGGCGGGGCGCTGCAGAAGTCGCTCGGGCTGGAGCTGGGCTACCAGGTGATGAAGGACCTGTGGCTGTCCGTTGGCTACAACGCCATCGGGCTGTCCGACCGGGATCTGACGGCGGGCGAGTACACGAGTAAGGGCGCGTACTTCAGGTTGCGCTTCAAGTTCGATGAGACGGGGCTCGGGTTTGCGCGCAGTGGCGAGGGATCGCCGGGGAGTCCGGTGGGGGCAGCCAGCCTGACGAGCAACGCGCCGGGCAAGCCCATCGAGGCACCGCCTCGGATCGAGGAGCCGGGGCAGACGCCACCGCAGCAATCGCAATCGCAACCGCAACAACCGCAGCAGCAACAGCAGTCCGGCTCCGCCGGGGGAGGGCAGTGACATGAGCGCACTCGTGATTGGCGCCTGGTTCGGCGGCGTCCTGGTGGGCGCAGCGTTTGGGGCCCTGGTGATGGGGCTGTGTGTGGCCGCGGGCAGGGCCGATGAGGCGCTGAACCTCGAAGCCGATGCCTCCCGTTTGCTCGGTCATGAAGCCTGAGCGCCCGTGTACTTGGACTGTCTGTGCCCATTTGCTTTTTCTCGACAGCAGAATGAAAACGATAAATCGCGTTAACGGCTTGGCATCGCCAATAAAAAGTGGGATGTCTAAACAGGCGCTGTGGGGCAGGTCTGCGATGTGGCTGCGCAGGTTGTGGCCGTTGTGGATGGCGCTCCTGCGTCTATGGGCACCCCTGCCCGCGTCCGCTGTCTCCGCATGTACACCGAATAGTGGCTACAACGCCTGCTTGATCCTGGACTACACGGGGGCTGACCAGAGCTTTACCGTGCCGGCGGGCATCACCTCGATCAACGTCAAGGCGTGGGGCGCCGGTGGGGGCGGGCCTGACCTGAGTTACTGGGCCAACGGAGCTGGCGGTGGTGGCGGCGGCTACGTGACCGGCAATGTTGCGGTTACGCCGGGACAGACTTTGACCGTGACGGTGGGGCAAGGCGGCGCGGCGGCAAGGACTGCCCGAGCACTTGATCCCAACGGTACTTTCGGTGGAGGTGGTCCAGGCGGCTCAGCCTCGGGGACTGCGCCAGCCCCGACAGGGGCCAGTGGCGGCGGCTTCTCAGCGGTGTGGACAGGGACGGGCCGGGGCACACCTCAACTGGTTGCCGGCGGCGGCGGTGGATCTTCTCCGGGGGCCGACTACATCGCTGGCGGCGGCGGGGGCGCCACTGGCGGGGCGGGAGATACAGGCAACACCGGTCAAGGGGGCACCCAGACCGCCGGGGGCGCGGCGGCTACCAAGGGTACTGTGGCCGCATGCGGTGCAGCGGCTACCGCTGGCACTTCCTACAAGGGTGGCACGGGTGCAGGCAACACATCTCTCAACACGGGCACGGGCGGCAACTATGGAGAAGGCGGCGGTGGCGGCGGTGGTGGCTACTTTGGTGGTGGAGGTGGCAGTTGCCAGAGCAACCTCAGTACGCAGAACAACGGCGGCGGCGGTGGCGGCTCCAGCTTCACGGGCGGGGCGGCTGTGTCTGCGCTCTCGGCTAGCACGTCGCCAGGCGCAAATTCGGCTTTAGCTGGCGGCGGCGGTGCTGCTGGCAACAGCAGCGATAGTCTCAATGGCGGAGCTGGCCAGGGTGGCAATTCCGGCGATGGCGCCAATGGTCGCGTGGTGATTCAGTTCAACACGACGCCTGCCAGCGCCTATACCTACTGGGACAACTCCACCACCATCGACGGCGCCGTGGGCGGCGGGGGGCCGGGGACCTGGGATTCAACCACGCTCAACTGGACCATTAGCAGTGGTCTGCTGAATGGCGCTTGGTCGGGCGGGACTAATATTGCCAATTTCGGCGGAAGCACCGGTGGCACGGTGAGCGTGAGCGGGACGCAAAGCATCGGTGGCCTGAATTTCACGACCACTGGCTATACGCTGACGGGTGGCACATTGAGCCTGGCAGGGACAACAAACACCATCAGCACCGCTGGAACAGCCAGTATCGGTTCAGTGATATCAGGCGGTAGTTCAAATTCGCTGGCTTTTGCCGGACCGGGCACTACCACGCTGACTGCCACGAATACTTATTCAGGCGCAACCGCAGTCAACGCTGGCACGCTGAACATCGCTGCGCCTACTGACGTCGGCAATGGAGCTGGCTTCCTCAGCAAGCAGTTCACGGTGGGCAGTAATGCAAATTTGACGTTTACCGCTACCAATCGCCTCAACATCGGATATGGCGGCGCAACGACCATCACGCTAGGAAACGGTTCCACAATGGACGTGACCGGCACAGATGGAAACGGTGGTATTCCTTTGGTCAGCGCGCTGACCATTGGTAGCCAGTCCGGTGCGTCCTCGACCTTCAAGTCGACGTCGCAAATCGGCATGAATTTGAATGGTCAAACGTTGACCTTGGATACTGCATCTGGTTCGACGTTGACGACTAGCGCGCAGCTCTGGAACATTTCTCCGCTCGTCAAGTCCGGTGCGGGAACGGCGGTACTGACGGCCAGTAACTCGTACCAAGGTACGACGACCATCAATGCCGGGACCCTGCAAATTGCCGGTGCAGGGTCATTGGCAAGTGGGGCAGGCAATCCATACAGTGCCAATATCGCAAACAACGGGACATTGCAGTATTCGAGCAGCGCCAACCAGACGCTTTCGGGTGTGATCAGTGGAACTGGCTCGCTGATCAAGGACACGAGCAGCAGTTCGACGCTCACGCTGACCGCCAACAGCACTTACGCGGGTGGCACCACGGTCGCCGCCGGTACATTGCGCATCGACAGAACGACCAACGGCTGCGACAACTCTGGCACTTCTTCCTTGGGGACGGGCGTCGTCACCATCGAATCCGGCGCCATTCTGGACGTCAATCCTACGACCACTGGCGGCAGTGCTGACAATTCGCTAGGGTGTGCCTTCACCTATCCGAGCACTGGGCCTTCTCAATACATCGTCCGGGGAACGCTCAAGCAGAACGCCGCGCAAACGGCGCAGATGGCGCCCATCGTCCTGGATGGCGGCGACTTGTCTTCGTATAACGCCGTGGCGG
Source organism: Pseudacidovorax sp. 1753 (assembly GCF_040544975.1). Lineage (NCBI taxonomy): Bacteria > Pseudomonadati > Pseudomonadota > Betaproteobacteria > Burkholderiales > Comamonadaceae > Pseudacidovorax > Pseudacidovorax sp. 1753. The sequence continues at coordinate 224,974 of NZ_JBEPKY010000007.1, forward strand.
CGAACGCTTTGACCTGGGGGGTCTACGCTTTGAAGAGCGTCACCGTTTCGAAGGACAGCACGATCAGCGCACTGAATGTGGTGAACAGCCAAAGCGGAGGTGTGACCTACTCGGTGCCTTCAGGCCTCACGCTGAAGGTGACTGGCTACCTTGGGACTAGCGCCTCTGAATCGGCAATGACGCTTTCGGGCGGCGGAACGATGGTGTTCTATGGTCCAAACAACACGGCTACCAAAGCCATCACAGTGAGCGATGGCAAGCTGCAAGTGGGCAATGGCGGGACCACGGGCGACATCAGCTCTCACGCCAGCGTAGCACTGGCCACCAACACGGCCAACCTGAGCTTCAAGCGCAGCGACAACTACACCTTCGGTAAAGCCATCGGCGGCTCGGGCAACGTGAGCCAGGACGGCAGCGGCACCACCACGCTGACGGTTGTCAACACCTACAGCGGCACGACCAGCGTGAATGCGGGTGTCCTGACCATCGGGGTGACCAACGGGCTCAACAAGAACAGTGCCGTGACGGTCGCCTCTGGCGCCAAGCTCACCCTGGGCACCAACATCAGCCTGGAGCTGTCCAACGGCCTGAGTGCCGAGGCAGGCACCCTGGTGCTCAATGGCGGCACGCTCACGCTCTCGGGCGGCACCAACAACATCGGCGCGGTCACGGGCTCGGGCACCATCGTCGTGGGAGCGGGCGCCACGGTGAACCTGAAGGCACCCCTCGCCAACACCGGCGTCAACATCCAGATGGCGGGCGGCCTGCTGAGCCTGACCGGCCTGACCCACAGCCTGGGCACACTGACGCAGACCGTCAGCAGCAGCATCGACTTCGCGGGCAGCGGCAAGCTCACTGTGGCCAACATCGGCGCGACCTTCACGGGCACCCTCACCGCGACCAACTGGACGAGCACCACAGGCAACTTCTACGCCTCGGCCGTCAACGGCGGCCCGGCACGCAACACAGCGGCCTTGGCGCCGTTGAACCAGATCCAGCTGGGCACCAGTGGCAACGCCGCGCTGACGTACTGGGCGACCGGCACGCCCGGCGAGTTGCGCGCATCCAGCGGCAGCTTCACCTACTGGGACAAGATCGCCGGCAACAACCAGATCGACGGCGGTGCCGGCACCTGGGATGGCACCCTCCCCAACTGGGCCAACAGCACCGGCTCGTTCAACGGCACATGGGCCGGGGGAACCAGCGTGGCGACCTTCGGCGGCACCGCAGGCGACATCGTGATCCTGGGGGACAACTACAGCCCCAGCATCGGAGGCCTGACGTTCAGCACGGGGGGCTACACCATCGCCCGCAACGTCAGTACCAGCGGAACCCTGTCCCTGGCGAGCAACGCCACCGTGACGCTGCCCGGCAGCGGCACGACGGCGATCAACGTGCCCATCAGCGGCGCATTCAGCATCACCACGGCAGGGACGGGAACGCTGACCCTGGGCGCCACCAATACCTTCTCAGGGGGGCTCACCATTCCCAATGGTGTTTCCGTCATCAGCACCGCGGTCCTCATGGACCCTGCGAGCCCCCTGACGCTGAGCGCTGGCGGGACGCTGTCATTCAACAACAGCGGATACAACGTGTACAGCGCGCCGTGGAACGTTGCTGGGACGCTGGAGTACAACGGTGCGTCGACTTCGACCATTGCCACGTACATCTCGAACATCACCTTCAACCAGGCGACGGTCAACGTGACCGGCAGTTCGACGATGCCGAGCGGCGCGCTACCTGGCAGTGGCAACTACAACGACCGTCTGGTTCTGAAGGGGACGGTTGCAGGCACGGGGCAGGCCAATGTGCGCAACTACGGAACGCTGTGGATCGAGAACGGGACGACCAACAACAAGCTGGCCGTTGCCGTTGACGGCACCAGCCGCCTGTCCTTCTATGGCAGCGGCAACATGTACATGGGCAGCCTGTCCGGCGCTGGCACGATGGGCGTGGGGGACACCGGCGCAGGGACGCCGAATATCTCGGTCGGCAACGACAACGGCAGCACTACCTTCTCGGGCGTGTTGACCAATGCCGCATGGCTCAGCAACAACACCAGCAACTGGGGCCTGACAAAGGCTGGGACCGGAACGTTCACGCTGACGGGCAGCAACACCTACACAGGCTCCAGCACGATCAGTGGCGGGACGTTGCAGATCGGCGGCGCTGGCTCGCTGGGTTGGAATGGCACCAGCGGCGCCTATGCCGGTGCGATCACCAACAACGCCACCCTGCAGTACTCCAGCACCGCCAACCAGACGCTGTCGGGCACCATCACTGGCACTGGCTCGCTGGTCAAGGACACGGGCGGCAGCGCGACCCTGACACTGAGCAGCACGGGCAACACCTACAACGGCGGCACCACCGTCAACGCCGGCACCCTGGCGCTGGGCGCGGACAACGCTTTGCCTGGGGCGGGTGCCGTCACGGTCGGCAACAACGCCACGCTGGCAATGGCTGGTTTCAATCAGACCCTCACCGGCAACCTGACCGTCAACGGCACGCTGGACATGGGCAGCACGGGCACCAACACCCTCACGCTCAACGGCGGCACCCATAGCATCGCCGCCATCGCCGGCAAAGGCACCATCAAGCTCACCGGCGGCGCCACCCTGACGCTGGGCGGCACGCCCGGCATCAGCAACAGCAATGTCAACATCCAGCTCGACGGCGGCACCCTGGCGCTGGGCGGCAAGACCCACAGCCTGGGCACCCTGACGCAGACGGCCACCAGCACGGTGGACTTCGCAGGTGGCAACAGCAGCCTGACGGTGGCCACGCTCGGCAGCCTGGGCACGGGCCTGACGCTCACGGCCAGCAACTGGACGCAGGGCACCACCCGCTTCTACGCCACGGCCGTCACCGGCAGTCCGGCAAAGAACCAGGTCGGTCTGGCGCCCATGAACCAGATCCAGCTGGGCAGCAATGCCGCCACGGCCACCTACTGGTCCGGCACCGGCAACGAACTGCTGCCCATGACCACGGGCACCTACACCTACTGGGACACCAACGCCAGCAACACCACCGTCGATGGCGGTAGCGGCAACTGGGACGGCAGCACCCTCAACTGGACCACCAGCAGCGGTACGCCGCGCGGCACCTGGGCCGGCGGCACCGAGACGGCCTACTTCAATGGCTCGGCGGGCTCCGTCACGCTTGCCAACAGCTACGCGGCCAACATCGGCGGCCTGAACTTCGGCACCTACGGCTACACCATCAATGCGAATGCCGGGGGTCTGTTGATGCTGACCAAGGACGCCACGATCACCGTCAACTCGTCAAGAGGCCAGGCCGTGGCGATCAATGCGCCCATCCAAGGCAACTTCGGCGTCACGGTGACCGGCGGCGGGACCTTGCAGCTGTCCTCGCCGAACAACAGCTACACCGGAGGAACCACGCTCAGCAATGCGGGCATCGACCTCGTGGGTCCGGCGATCGCCTGTTCGAGCAGCAGCACGAGCACGCCCCTGGGCAAAGGCACGCTCTCAATCGGCTCGAATTCCGGCATCTGGCTCGGCACCGACAACCAGCTCGGCTGCCCTGCCTCCGCGGGCACGGGGGTCACGGGTGTTGTCATCCAATCCGGTGGGGGCGTCAACACGACGGCTGCGGCTTCGACCGAAATGCCTGCCTTGACGTTGAACGGTGGATCGCTCATGTCGCTCAATACCGTGTCCGGCACGGGCGTCACGAACGGCGTCTACAGGATGTCGGGCGACGTGCAGGTGACGGCCGACAGCGCGATCAGCGCCGCCAACGTCAACAACGTCAAGGCCGGCGGCACAACCTACAACGTGCTTTCGGGCACCAAGCTGACCATCGGCAGCACGGGCTACTTCGGATACGGCACCGGCCCTGGCCAGGGCGACACCGGCTTCATCCTGACCGGCGGCGGCACGATGGTGTTCTCCGGCGCGAGCAACACCGCTACCGGCCCCATCCAGGTGACCAATGGCACGCTGCAGGTCGGCGACAGCGGCAGCACCGGCGACATCGCCTCGCATGCCAGCGTGAGCTTGGGCAACAGCGGCGTGCTGAGCTTCAAGCGCAGCGACGCCTACAGCTTCGCCAAGGTGATCAGCGGCTCGGGCACGGTGAGCCAGGACGGCGGCGGTACCACCACTCTGAGCGGCGCCAACACCTACACCGGCAACACCAGCGTCAACAGCGGCACGCTGCTGGTGACGGGCAGCACCGCCAGCGGCAGCGCCGTGAGCGTGGCCGGCAGCGCCACGCTGGGCGGTACGGGCACGGTGGCGGGCACCGTGACGGTCTCGGGCACGCTCAGCCCCGGCGCTGCGGCGGGCGCAGCAGGCACCCTCACCACGGGCGCCCTCACGCTGGGCAGCACTGCCACGCTGCGCATGGACCTGGCCGCGCCGGGCACCACCGGTGGTGGCGTCAACGACCTGGTCAACGTGGCGGGCAACGTCACCCTGGGCGGCAACCTCGTCATCAACAAGCTCAGCGGCTTCAGTACCACTGGCAGCTACACCCTGCTCAGCTACAGCGGCACGCGCACCGGCACCTTCTCGGCCAACAACCTGGCGGCCATCGGCTACCAGGGCGTGATCCAGTACGACGATGTCAACAAGAAGGTGGTGCTGGTGGCGATTCCGCGCGTGAAGATCACCGAGGTCAGCAACGGCGCCACCGGCACCTTCAGCTTCGTCATGACGGGCCTGGACACCGCCAGCGCCAGCCTCACGACCACCGCTGCCGGCACGGGCGTGAGCAGCAGCACCTTCAACGGCAGCGTCGGCACCCAGGTGGTCATCAACCAGACCATCCCCAGCGGCTGGCCCGCCACGCCCAGCAGCATCAGCTGCGTGGACGCCAACGGCGCCAGCACCGGCAACGGCACGGGCGCCCTGGGCACCGTCTCGGGCGTTCAGGTCACCCTCGGGACTGCGCAGATGGTCGCCGGTGCGGACATCACCTGTACCTTCACCAACACCCGCAACGGCATTTCCGGGGTGGTGTTCAACGACGGCGGTGCCCCGAGCAGCGGCACCAACACCGGCACGCCCAACGACGGGCTGCAGAACGGCGCGGAATCGGGCGTCGGTGGCATCACGGTCAATCTGACCAGCTGCAGCGGCACCACCTACGCCAGCACCACCACCGACGGCAATGGCGCCTTCGGCCTGAGCATCCCGACGGCGCAGATCGGCCAGACGGTGTGCGTGCAGCCGGTGCTGCCGGCCAACACCCTGGCCACCGGCGCCAACGCGGCCGGCACGGTGCTGCCCGACGGCAGCGCCACCAGCGTGGGCGGGGTGGGCTACACCTACACCCGGGCCAGCCAGCAGGCGAGCTTCACGGCCCCCGCCTCGGGCACGGTGGCGCTGAGCTTCGGGCAGGTGCCGGCCAGCACGCTGAGCCCGGCGACCAGCGCGCGGCAGACGCTGCCCGGCGTGAAGGCGGTGCACACGCACAGCTTCACCGCCGGCACGGGCGGCAGCCTGCAGGTGCAACTGGGCACCGCCACGGCCAACCCGGCCACGGTCACGGGCTGGAGCGAGATCGCCTACCTGGACACGGGCTGCACCGGCACCGTTCAGGCCAATGCCACGCGGCTGTACCCCTCGGGCACGCCGCTGACGGTGACGCAGGGCCAGGTGGTGTGCTTCGTGGTGCAGGAGCAGGTGCCCGTGCAGGCGGGCACGGGCAACAGCAACGCCGTGCCGGTGACGGCGGCGCTGACCTTCACCAACGCCGCGCCGACCCTGAGCGCGAGCTACACGGCGACGGACTCGACGACGGTGAGCAACTCGGCGCTGCAGCTGACCAAGGAAGTGCGCAACGTGACGCAGGGCGTGACGACCTTCGGCACGAACAACCAGGCGAAGTCGGGTGAAGTGCTGGAGTACCGGATCACGTACACCAACACGGCCCCGTCGCCGCTCAGCAGCCTGGTGATCAACGATTCGACGCCGACGTACACGAGCTTCGTGAGCGCGAAGACGGACACGACCCCGGCTAGCCTGACGGCGTGCACGAAGGTGACGCCGGCGAACGTGGCGCCGGCCCCGGTGGTGGGCTGCGACGTGGCCCAGGCCGCGGGCGGCACGGGGGCACTGAGCTGGACCTTCACGGGCGCGCTCAATGGCGGCGGCACGGGGGCTGTGCTGTTCCAGGTGAAGGTGGACTGAGGGCGCGGCGTCCGCCGCCGACTGGCTTGGAGCCGGTCGGCGGCTTCTTGCCGGCTCGCCAGCGCCTTGGCGGCATGTCCGGCAGAACTTTGATGGATCCGCATGGGAGCCTCCATGGACGCGTCAGGGACCTCGGCCAACGAATGCGCCGCCCTGGATCGCCTGCATGGCGGGCGACATCACAACCTTGATCCATGCAGTCGCGAACTTGATCCGGGAAGTGAGGAACTTCACACGAAACGCCGGTTTAGGCAGCCACAGCTCCCCGAGTCGGGCGAAGGGCTCGGATACCGTACCGCGATCACGAGTGCGGGGGCTCACAGGCGAGCAACGTGGCGATCAAGGACGCCACCTTGTCCCTTTCCGCGTCGCATCGGGCCGGCGCGACGCCACGCGGGCCGCCCGGGCGAGCCGCAACCTGCGGCCCCCTGCCGATGCCCTGCCACGGCCGCCGGAGTGCGACCTCCCGCAGCCGACTGGCGAGAGGGCAGTCCAGCGAAGCGGATCGATCACGGAACGATGAAGAAGACAAACCACCATTCGGCATTGCAGGATGAGCCGAAGCCGGTGCTGCACAGGGATGGTCAAGGAGAAGGCGGCAAGGTGCCCTGGCGTGCCGTGCTGGCCCATGTCGTGCTGGTGGCGGTGCTGCTGCTTCTGGCGCTGGTGCAGCCGGCCGGTGCGACCACCATTCCGGTCATCAGCTGCAACTCGACCGGGTACCTCTTCAACACGGCCTACAGCGGCAACCCTGCCGGTCCGCCCAAGGCCTCGGGCACGCGCGACACCTACTGGCAGGTGAATGCATCCGCCCGCGACGCGGCGTCGCCCTACACCGTCGACAGTTCCCAATGGGTGGATGCCTATGTGGTGAGCCAGCGGGCCGGTTGGGCGACCTCGCCGTTCAACAACGCGGACTGGATCGCGCACAACACCGATGGCTCCAGCCCCGCGACCTATCGGCGCTACACCTATTGGTACCGGTATCTCTTCGACCTGGACTCCCAGCTGGACCCGTCGGCGTTCTACATGAAGCTCAGCTTCTTCGCGGACGATTCGCTGGGATCGGTGTATGTCAACGGTGTGGCGCAGGCGAGCCCCAACATCCCGGACAACATCGACGGCAACAACTACTCGCCCGGGCAGGGCGCCACCCTCGTGCTGGACAACAGCTGGAAGGTGGGCCGCAACGAGATCCTGGTGCGCATCGCCGATCGCGGCGGCTGGTCGGGCTTCCTGGTGCAGTACGACAGCCAGTCGTCGACCATCTGTTCGACGCGCACCACGGTCAATGCCGTCAGCAATGGCGGCACGAGCACCTTTGGCTACACGGGCACCAACGGCATCGCGAGCCAGTCCGTGTCCACGACGGCGCCGGGCACGAGTGCCGCCGGCCCGATGCAGACGCTGACCGCCGTCAACGACAAGACCACGCTCACCCAGGCCACGACGCCACCGGGCTTCCGGCTCAGCGCCATCGCTTGCACCGGCCAGGCGGCGGGCGCGACGATGGCCTACAACACAGGCGCGACCACCGACGCCGCGGGCACGCCGGCCCGATCGGCGCAGTTCTCGTTCGCGGGCAATGGCCGGGCCGTTTCCTGCACCTTCACCAACCAGGCGGTGGGCGACGGCGGCGCGTACTGGGACGGCAATGGGGCGGCCAACAACAGCAACGTGGCCGGCGGCGCCGGAACCTGGAACGCGACCAACACCAACTGGACGGACGCCAACGGCGCCCAGAACGGCGCATGGGCCGCCAACGGGCTGGCCGTCTTCACGGGCACGGGCGGGGCGGTCAATGTCACGGCGGCGCAGACCATCGGCGGGCTGGCGTTCCGCGGCAGCAGCTACAGCCTGGGCGGCTCGGCGCTGACGGGTGGGCTCGCCACCAACACGCTGACCGCCGATGCCGGCGTGAGTGCCACGGTGGGCAACGAACTGGCCGGTGGCAACGCCTTCGACAAGACCGGCACGGGCACGATCCGCCTCACGGGCCGCAGCAGCTTCACGGGCCCGCTCACGGTGAAGGCGGGCACGCTGGTGCTGGCAAATGGCAGCCAGGCCGTGACGCCCGCCAGCGGTTCCATCGCGGTGAACAGCGGCGGCACGCTGGCCTTCGGGACCAGTGACAACTGGGGTGTGCACACCACGACCTCCTCCGCTGCGATCAAGGTCAACGCGGGCGGCACGCTCGACTCCGGCGGCTACTACAACACCCTATGGAACCTGGCGCTGAACGGCGGCACTGTGGCCGCCAATGGCGGCATCAGCGCGTCCTATGGCGCCTTCGGCCTGGCGGGCACGGTCAGCGCGACGGGCGGCGCCTCCAGCATCACGGCGAGCGGCGCCAATGCCAGCATCGCGCTGGGCTCCAGCGCGGGCGCATCCACCACCTTCAGCGTGGTCGACAGCACCGACAGCCTGTCGATCGCAGCGCCGCTGCAGAACTTCGCGGGCACCACGGCGGCGGCCATGGTCAAGGCCGGCGCGGGCACGCTGACCCTGAGTGGTGCCAGCACCTACACCGGCAGCACCACGGTCAATGCCGGCAAGCTCTCGCTGGGCGCGAACGGTGCGCTGCCGTCGGCGAGCGCCGTGACGGTGAATGGCGGCACGCTGGACCTGGGCGCCTACAGCCAGACGCTTTCGGCGGGGCTGACCGTGGGCAGTGCCGGCACGCTGTCGATGGCGGGCGGCACGTTGACGCTCTCCGGGGGCAGCAGCAGCATCGGCAGCATCAGCGGCAGCGGTACGCTCAAGGTGGGTGCGGGCGCCACCCTCACCTTGACCAAGGCGCTGGTCAACAGCGGCATCAACATCGTGATGGATGGCGGCAAGCTCACGCTGGGTACGTTCTCGCACAGCCTCGGTGTGCTGTCGCTGACCTCGGCCGACAGCATCATCGACTTCACCGGGGCCAGCCTCAGCGTCGCCACGCTCGGGCCGATCGCAGCGGGAAAGACGCTGACGGCCAGCAACTGGACCGCCGGCACCACGCCCTTCGTGGCTGCAGGCGTGAACGGCAATCCCGCGCGGAACCAGACCGGGCTGGCCACGCTGAGCCAGGTGAAGCTGGGCAGCAATCCGGCCGGCGCGACCTACTGGGCCGGCACGGCCGGCGCTGCCGGCGCACTGATGGCGGCCGGGACCTTGAACAACTGGGACATCACCCCTGGCAACAACCAGATCGACGCCGGCGCCGGAACCTGGGACGGCATCAGCGTCAACTGGGCCAACAGCGATGGCACCGCCAATGGCACCTGGGTTGGGGGAACGGGCACCGCCGTCTTCGGCGGCACGCTGGCGGCGCCGGCCACGGTCGCGGTGTCCGGCACGCAGAGCATCGGCGGGCTCACGTTCAATGCCTCCGGTTATACGCTGGGCGGCGGCATCCTGAATCTGGCCGACACCACCAACACCGTGGGCACTTCAGGCGCGGCGGTCACGGCCACCATCGGCGCCGTCATCGCCGGCGGCACGGGCAACGCCCTGGTGTTTGCCGGCCCGGGCACCACCACGCTCACGGCCAAGAACACCTTCACCGGGCCCACCACGGTGAACGGCGGCACCCTGGTGCTGGCCAACACCGCCAATGCGGTCACGCCGACGGGCAACACGATCACGGTCAACAGCGGCGGTACGCTGGCATTCGGCGCCACGGGCAGCTGGGGCATCGATGCCGCCACCACGGCTTCCGTCGTGCTCAACGGTGGCCGGATGAGCGCCAATGGCTACTACACGACGCTCAAGGACCTCGTGCTCAAGGATGCGACGGTCGACGCCAATGGCGGCGCCAATGCGACGTATGGCGCGTTCGGACTGCCGGGCACGGTCACGGCCACCGGCCAGTCGGTCATCAACGCCAGCGGTCCCTTCGCCACGATCAACCTGGGCTCGGGCCTGGTCCAGACGACGACCTTCAGCCTGCCTGGGGCGGCCGACAGCCTGGTGATCGCGGCGCCTCTGCGCAACTACCAGAACGCCCTGAGCGTCACGCTCAGCAAGACCGGCGCCGGCACGCTCACCCTGACCGGCGCGAACACCTTCACCGGCCCCATCGGGCTGTCCGCGGGGGTCCTCCGGATCGGCGGCGCCGGCACCCTGGGCGCTGGTGCGGTCTACAACGGCAGCATCACCAACGACGGGACGCTGCAGTATTCGAGCAGTGCCAACCAGACCCTCTCGGGCAACCTTCTGGGTGCGGGCGCGCTCGTCAAGGACACGGGCAGCGGCACGCTGATGCTGTCGGGCGTGGGCAAGACCTACACGGGCACCACCACGGTCACGGCGGGCACGCTCGCGGTGGGCGTCGACAACGCATTGCCTGGCGCAACGGCACTGACCATCGGAGGCGGCGGGACCGTCAGCCTGGGGGGCTTCAGCCAAGCCCTGTCGAAGGTCGTGACCGTCGACAGCGGCGGCACGCTCGAGCTGGGCACCGGCACGCTGACGTTGTCGGGCGGACTGACGGTCAACGCGGGAGGCTGGCTCGACCTGGGCAGCAGCGGCAAGCTGGTGCTCGGCGGTGGCACGAGCAACGTGACGGCCATCAGGGGCGCCGGCACCATCACGCTGAACCCGGGCGCGACGCTCAACCTGAGCGCCGCCGTCGCGGCACCCGGTGTCGATGTCGTGATGGCGGGCGGCACGCTCAACGTGGGCGTCAATGCCCACAGCCTGGGCACGCTCACGCAGACAGCCAGCAGCAGCATCGGCTTCGGCAGCGGCGGCAAGCTGACGGTGTCCCTGCTGGGCGACCTGGGACCAGGCCTGACGCTCACGGCGAGCAACTGGGTGGCGGGCAGCACCGGCTTCTACGCCACCAGTGTGAGCGGCTCGCCAGCGCCCGCGCGCAACACGCTGGGCCTGCCGACGCTGAACCAGGTCAAGCTGGGCAGCAACGATGCCTCCCTGACGTACTGGTCGAGTGGCGCCAATGAACTGCTGGCCGGTCCGCCACCCGGCGCCTACACCTACTGGGACACCAACCCCACCCTCGCCAGCATCGATGGTGGCGATGGAAACTGGGACGGCACTTCAGCCAACTGGACCACCAGCAGTGGCTCACCCAACGGCAACTGGACGGGCGGCAACGTGGCCACGTTCGGGGGCACGGCCGGCACGGTCGCCGTCACGGCGGCCCAGAGCATCGGTGGCATGACCTTCGCCACCGGCGGCTACATCCTCGGCGGCAGCCAGGCGCTGACCCTCGCGGGTGCCAGCAACACCCTGACCAGCAGCAACGGCGTGGCCACCATCAATGCCGTGATCGCCGGCACGAGTACCCAGGCGCTGGTCATCGAGGGCCCCGGCATCGTCACGCTGGGCGGCGCCAACACCTATGCGGGCAGCACCAGCGTCAACAGCGGCACCTTGCGGGTGACCGGCAGCACGGCCAGCGCCAGCGCGGTGAGCGTCGCCAGCAGCGCCACACTCGGCGGCACCGGCACGGTGGCTGGCACCGTGAACGTCGCAGGCACCCTCAGCCCCGGCGCCGCATCGGGCGCGGCGGGCACGCTGAACACGGGCGTCCTCACGCTGGGCAGCACCGCCACGCTGATCCTGGATCTGGGCGCGTCGGGCACCATCGGCGGCGGCGTCAGCGACCTGGTGAACGTGACGGGCGATGTCTCCCTGGGCGGCAAGCTCGTCATCAACAAGCTCAGCGGTTTCAGCACCACGGGCACCTACACGCTGCTCAGCTACAGCGGCACGCGCAGCGGCGCCTTCGCGTCCACCAACCTGGGCGCCATCGGCTACCAGGGCATGATCCAGTACGACGACGCCAACAAGAAGGTGCTGCTGGTGGCGATGCCGAGGGTGAAGATCGCCCAGGTCAGCAATGGCGGCACCGACAGCTTCAACTTCGTCATGTCCGGCCTGGACACCGCCAGCGCCGCACTGAGCACGGCCATCGCCGGCACAGCGGTGACCAGCGCCACCTTCAACGGCACCGCTGGCACCGCCGTGAGGATCACCCAGGGCATACCCGGCGGCTGGCCCAGCACACCCACGAGCATCAGCTGCGTGGACGCCAACGGCACCAGCAGCGGCAACGGCACCGGGGCCCTGGGCACCGTCGTCGCCTCGGGCATCGCGATCGACCTGTCGACGACGCAGATGCGCGCGGGTGCGGACATCACCTGTACCTTCACCAACACCCGCAACGGCATCGCCGGTGTGGTGTTCAACGACGGCGGCGCGCCCAGCGGCAGCACCAACACCGGCACGCCCAACGACGGCTTGCGCAACGGCTCGGAAGCCGGTGTCGGCGGCATCACCGTCCACCTGACCGACTGCGCCAGCACCACCTACACCAGCGCCACGACGGACGGCAACGGCAGCTACAGCCTGAGCATCCCGACGGCGCAGATCGGCCAGCCTGTCTGCGTGCAGGCGGTGCTGCCGGCCAGCACGGTGGCCACGGGTGCCAATGCGGCAGGGACGCTGCTGCCCGACGGCAGCATCACCACCGTGGGCGGCGTGGGCTACACGTACATGCGGGCCAGCCAGCAGGCGGCTTTCACGGCGCCGTCCTCGGGCACGGTGACGCTGAACTTCGGCCAGGTGCCGGCCAGCACGCTGACGCCCACGGCGAGCCGCCAGCAGGGGCGTGCCGGCGGCCGCGTCGTCCATCCGCACATCTTTGCGGCCGGCACCGGTGGCGTGCTGAAGGTGCAGTTGGGGACGCCGACGGCCACGCCGGGCAGCGTCACGGGCTGGACGGAGATGGCGTACCTGGACGCGAACTGCACGGGCAAGCTGGATCTGACGGCGCAGCAACTGGCACCGACGCCGACGACGCTGACCCTGGTGCAGGGGCAGCAGGTGTGCTTCTTGGTCCATGAACTCGCGCCGGCCACGGCGCCCGAGGGCAGCAGCAACGCCGTGCCGGTGACGGCGACCCTGGCTTTCTCGAACGCGGCGCCAGGCCTGAGCGCAAGCTACACCGCCACCGACACCACGACGTTGAGCAACGCGGCGCTGCAGCTGACCAAGGAGGTGCGCAACGTGACGCAGGGCGTGACGACCTTTGGCACCAACAACAGGGCGAAGTCGGGCGAGGTGCTGGAGTACCGCATCACCTACACCAACAACTCGCTGTCGCCCATCACGCGCCTGGTGATCAGCGATGCGACACCCACGTACACGAGCTTCGTGCAGGCCAGGACCGAGACGACGCCATCGAGCCTGACCGCCTGCACCAAGGTGACGCCGATGAACGCGGGCACGTCCTCGGCACCGGCCACGCCGGTGGGTTGCGATGAGGTTCAGTCCGTGGGAGGCACGGGGCCGGTCGTCTGGTCCTTCATGGGCACCCTCAACGGCGGTGGCGAGGGCAGCGTGCTGTATCAGGTGAAGGTGGATTGAAGAGGGGCGGCCCGATGCGGAATGGCGATGTGCCAAAAGCCGCTGGATTTCAATGCCGGAATTTCCGTCACCGTCCTTTGCGTCCAGTTGCAACGAATTGTCTGAGAGGTGCAGCACGCCAATGGATGGGGCTCTCCGGCCGCCGGTCCGCCTCTTCGCAGAGGACGGACCGCGTGCCATTCAAGCTCTTGCGGTGATCGCGCGCACGAGGTGGCGCTTGAGCGTGCGCGGGTGCACCTTGTATTGGTCTGCCGCCTTCTCGATGTCGATGAAGCCCGATCCGGCCATCTCGATCAGGGACGCGAGCTCGCCCTCGGGAATTGATGGCGGCCTGCCGATGCGTCGCCCTCGCTTTCTGGCGGCGGCAAGACCGGCGCGCGTGCGTTCGCTGATCAAGGAGCGCTCGAATTCCGCAAGTGCCGCCATCAGGTGGAAAAGGAATGTGCCCCCCGGCGTGGCGGTATCGATCGCTTCCGACAGCGACGCGATCTCCACCTGCTTGCTGCGCAGCACCCCGACCACCTGAACCAGTTTTCCCAGGGAGCGTCCCAGCCGGTCCAGTTTCCAGACGACCAGGGTGTCGCCCCTGCGTACCCGGCGCAGGGCCCGCGTGAGCCCTGGCCGCTCGAAGATCGCCCCTGACACACCCTGGTCGCTGAACACCACATCGCATCCAGCGCCCTCCAGCGCTTGAAGCTGCAAGTCGAGATGTTGCTCGTCCGTAGACACGCGCGCATATCCAACCTTCATGTTCTTGCTCTGCTCGCCACTAGATGCTTGCGATCTCGAAAGCCAGCGGCGCGGCGGACGCGCTGTAAATAGGCGGCCGAGCGGCCGTTGAATTTCTCTCGCGATGCAGTCCTGTGCGCCAAAGAAGTTGCAGGCCCGGAACCGCCGGCACGCAAGCTATTGCCGGTATCGGCGCGCGCGGATTCCAGGGACCGTGCGCGCAGCAAGCCGCGTGAGTCGGCTTTGAAGAAAGGGGTGTTTGAACGTCCACGGATACGCTCCTCTTACAGGGTTGCTTTGATGTATGTCATGGATCTTGCGAGGTATCCGGAGCGTTGTTTGCTTCCCTCCGATGGCCGCATCATTTGCAAGGTTCCCGACGTTTATTTGCAGTTCGCATGGTTCCGTTGGACCCCGGCAAAGTCAAATGCATCAGAATCATCGGTCGGATAAATCTGAGAGCATCAATGCTCGTACCCAACCGCTATCTCCGACACGCCCTGGCTCTGGACGAGCACCGTCATTACGCCCGTGCCGCCGATGCGCTGCACATCACGCAGCCCGCACTCAGCCGCAGTATTCAAGGGCTGGAGCAATTGCTGGGCGCCCGCCTGTTCGACCGCGGGCGTGGCGAGGTCGAGGCGACACCCATCGGTCTGATCCTGCTGGATTACGCACGCAAGGCCGTGCTCAATGCCCACGACCTGCAGCGTGCCGTGGCGCTGGCCAAGGGGGCCGAGCTCGGCACGTTGCGCGTGGGTGCCGGCCCGGTGGCCGGCGCGGCGCTGATCGGTCCCGTGCTGGGGCGTCTATGCCATCTGCACCCCCAACTGCGGGTGGAGGTAGTGTTCTCCGCCTGGCAGGAGTTGCCGCAGCGGCTGCGCGCCCGTGAGATCGACCTGATGCTGTCGAACGTGGGCGACACCGAGGGGCTGGACGATCTGGAGATCCTGCCCTTGCGGCCTCATGCGGCCGTGCTCGTCGCGCGCACCGGCCATCCGCTGGACCGGGCAGAGTCACCGGAGACGCCGGAGGAGTGGCTGGCCTATCCCTGGGTGGGCCCGCACTTTCCGCTGCGCTCCGCGCGGCAGTTCCTGGGCCGCGTGCTCGGTGCGGAGGCCTTGCAACAACGTGCGGGACGGCTGCTCAGTGTGGTGTGCGACAGCCAGGGCGTGCTGGAAGATGTGTTGCTGCGCAGCGATGCGATCGCGCCGATGTGCATGTTCATGGTGGCCGACGCCCTGCGTGCCGGCCGGCTCGTGGTGCTGCCGACCCCGCCGCTGGGCGACTATGGCAATTTCAGCGTTGCGCGGCTGGGTTCGCGCAGTCCCAGTGCCCCGGAAGCTGCCTTCATTCAACTGCTCCAGGAATGGGACGAGGAAGCGGTGGCCGAAGAGCGACGTCTGCTCAGCCTGACCCAGCGGCGGCGCAGATCGCGCCGCAAGGCGCCGACGCACGCCCAACCCGCCTGAGCCGCGCAGCGCTGCTGGCATGGCAGCGCTGCGCTTCAGAAGGACTTCTTGAGCTGTCGATCGACCGACCAGATCCCGCCACCGAAGGCCGCGAAGAACAGGCAGCCGAAGGCCCAGATGCTGGACAGCTGCACGGCCTTGCCTTGCAGCAGGTCCGTGAACGCGACACCGGCGTCCATGAGCCGCTTCGTGCCATTGGGCGTCAGGAACTCCGGATGGGCCTTGATCGCTTCAAGGCCGGCGCTGGTCAGCAGCGGCTGGGCGTTGTACGGGAAGTGGAAGTGGAACCACACCGTCACGAACAGCATGACCGCGTTGGCCAGGGCGAAGGGCCGGGTGAGAAAACCCAGCAGGATGGCCGCACCGCCGACGACCTGCATGACGGCCAGCAGTGGCGAGAACAGCCAACCCGGATGGAAGCCGATCATCTCGACGAACTGCACCTGGCCCATCGGATCGAGGATCTTCGGCCAGCCCTCGTGGAGCAGCCAGCCGCCCAGAACCAGCCGGAGCAACAGCCATCCCAGAGGCTGCGCGAGGTTCTCGTAGAAGGGGGCCAGCGCCGGTATGAACAGACTTTCTCTGGAAACGCTGGAATCGAAGGAGCGACGCATAGGAGCCTTGCAGAATTTTCGGGGGTGCCGCACTGGTCGGAGCACGTGTGTCCGGGTGCACGACGATCTTCCCAGGCACTCATCCAAGGCTTTTGATGCATGTCATGGTTGGGTCCAGTGGAACGGCCGGACATCCATCGAGACGGCGTCGTCCGCGTCCAGGGTCGCGCCATGGGCCTGAACGCAGACCTTGCCGATCATTCGCCCTTGGCCGCGCGCAGGTTGGCCTTGAAGTGTTCCGGCACGCGCTCGTCGAAGCCGAGCGCCACGCGGCGCACTTCGGGGCTGTCGGTGGGCGCATGGCCCACGCCCAGGGCCGCCGCGCGCGGCGCGTCGATGGCCACCACCGTGCCTTCCACGCGGCCGATGCCGGTGATCTCGCAGGCCACGACGTTGCCCGGGTTCACGCTGCGCGAATGGCAGGGCGTGCCCATCAGGATCACGTCGCCGGGCATCAGGGTGATGTGGCGCGCGATGTCGGCGATCACGTAGTGCGGGCCCCAGATGGTCTCTTCGCCGATCTGCGCTTCCTGCACCACCAGGCCGTCCACCGTGGTGCGCAGCGTCTGCGCGAACAGGTCGACGCCGCGCACGATGCCGGGCCCGATGGGCAGCAGCGTGTCCGCACCCTTGACGCGCAGCATGCTGCCCTGGTCGGTGTCGCGGAAGTCCTGCAGGCCCATGTCCAGCGCCGGGCAGAAGCCTTCGATGCAGTCCCAGGCTTCGTCGGGCGTCACGTTGCGGCAGGTGCGGCCGATGACGACGGCGTACTCGCCCTCGTAGTTGAGGTACTTGCAGTCCGCCGGCTTGAGGATCTGGCCCTTGTGGCCGTTGAGCGAGGTCGGCGGCTTGGTGAAGTAGGTGGGCGTCTCGGTGGGCTTGGGCTTGTTGCGCGTCTCCATGCTGCGCGAGCTGTAGGAGATGTGCACCGCGATGATCTTGCTCGGGTTGACCGGCGGCAGGTAGGTCTGCGCGTCGGCGTCCAGCAGGCGGCCGTAGTCCAGGCGCAGGCGGCCGGCGTCGGCGCCTTCTTCCACCATCGTGCCCCAGAAGGCGCTGCCACCGATGAGGACGCGGCGTCGCTCGACGCGGGGGCCCTGCATCACGGCGGGCAGGCTCTGGAGGGGAAATTCGAAGTTCATGGCGATTCTTGTGGGGCTCAGGCAGGGAACCAGATGTGGATGTTTCCGGTGCCGCGCGCGTTCTCGTAGGCGGACAGGGCCTCGCCCTTGGCGCGGCAGTCGGCGCCGCCCATGGCGCCCAGCATCTGCAGGTAGTGCGCGCCGAAGGCCTCCCAGGGCTTGCGTCGGTATTCACCGTCCCAGCGCTCCAGGATCAGGTCGTGGCGGCCTTCGGCCATCAGCGCGATGGCGCCCTTGTCGCTTTCGATGTTCTCGGGCGAGGAGACGTTGCTCTCGTGAAAGATGCGCGGATGGTTCGGCTTCCAGTCGATGCCGTTGAACTTGTGGCTGAGCGCGCCCGAGGCCAGCAACACCACGCGCAGGCCGCTGGCGCGGATGCCCTCGCCGATGTCCTCGCCGGACTGGACGAACTGCTCCCAGCGGCAGTTCTGGCACGAGCTCACGGTCACCACCGGCGTGTCGTCCAGCTCCAACCGCAAGTGCTTGACCAGGTTGACGGTGGCGTAGTGCCGGCCCAGATCGGGGTGGTCGATGACGCGGACGTAGCCCTGGCGTGCGCGCGAGGCGGTTTCCAGCGCCCGGGCCAGCCGCGGATGGCCGCGGTAGGCGAAGGGCACGCCGTGCAGGTACCAGGGCATCTCGTCGGAGATGTAGGTGCCGCTGTAGCGCGCGCCGCCGTCCACCAGGTGGTAGCCGGTGGTAAACCAGTGGCTGTCGAAGATCATGACCACGTCCGGCTTCGCTGCCGCGATGCGCTCGCGCAGCCGGGCATAGCCGGCGATCAGGTCCGAGTCCTCGCCGGCGCCCTGCAGGCGGCGGAATTCCTCGCACTGCATGAGGCCGGGGTGATGCGACACGATGGCCGATCCAACAATCTGTCCCATGGGAATGTCTCCTGATGGCGTTCAGCGGTGGCTGAAGCTCGCCTTGAACGGCTTTTTGGGGACCACGACATCCTTGACGTCGCAGAAGAATTCGAAGCTCCAGTCGCCGCCTTCGCGGCCCACGCCGGAGCGCTTGATGCCGCCGAAAGGCGCGGCCAGGTCACGGATGCCGAAGCTGTTGACCCAGATGAAGCCGGTGCGCACCTGCTTGGCGATCTCGGTGGCGTGCTCGGTCTCGCCGTAGCAGACGCCGCCCAGGCCGTAGTCGGTGCCGTTGGCCAGGGCAATGGCCTCTTCGTCGCTGGCGAAGGTCTGCAGCGTGAGCACGGGGCCGAAGACCTCGTTCTGCACGATCTCGCTGTCCTGCGCCACCTTCGTGAGCATGGTCGGCTTGAAGTACTGGGCGCCGAAGCCGTGGCGCTCGCCGCCCCACAGCAGCTCGGCACCGGCAGCCACCGCGCGCTGCACGAAGCCTTCGACGCGGTCCACCTGGCGCGGATGGATGATGGGGCCGACTTCGGTGGCTTCGTCGCGCGGATCGCCCACGGTGAGCTTCTCGACGTGGCTGCGCATGGTGGCGATGAAGCGCTCGGCCACCTTCTCGTGCACCAGGAAGCGCGTGCCCGCCAGGCAGACCTGGCCTGCGTTGCGGTACATCAGCGCGCCGGTGGCGGCGGCGCCGTCAAGGTCGGCATCCTCCAGCACGATGAAGGGGCTCTTGCCGCCCAGCTCCAGGCTGCAGGGCACCAGGTTGGCGCCGGCCGCTTGTGCGATGAGTCTGGCCGTCGGCACGCTGCCGGTGAAGGAGACGCGCGCGATGCGCGCATCGCCCACCAGCCGTGCACCGGTGTTGGCGCCCGTGCCCTGCACCACGTTGAAGACGCCCGGCGGCAGGCCGGCCGCGTCGGCGCAGTCGGCCAGCAGCGAGCAGGTCAGCGGTGCCCACTCCGGCGGCTTCAGCACGCAGGTGTTGCCCGCGGCCAGGGCCGGGCCCAGCTTCCAGGTGGAGAGCATCAGCGGCGCGTTCCACGGCGTGATGATCACCACCACGCCGGCCGGGTCGTGGCGCACGATGTGGTGGGCCTGCTCGGTGTCGATGGGCCGGTTCTGCAGCTCCAGCGCATGCTGGGCGAACCAGCGGATGTTCAGCATGGCACGCGACACCACGCCGTGGCGCATGCGCGAGAGCAGCACGCCGGCATCGGTGCTCTCCAGCCGGCAGAAGTCGTCGGCACGCTTGCCGATCTCTTCGGCGAAGCGCTCCAGGTAGGGCAGGCGCTCGGCCGCGCTCAGGGCACTCCAGGCCGGGAAGGCGCGCTGCGCGGCCTGGATGGCGGCCTCGGTGTGGTCCTCCAGGCCTTCGGCGATGCGGCCCAGCGGCTGCTGGTCGATGGGGCTGAAGAGCTCGAAGGTGGTGGCCGAGGGCACGCGACGGCCGTCGATGTAGTGGTCGGGCGAGACCTTGACGCCCGCCACGTCCAGCAGGGAAGTGGTCATTCGGAATGCTCCTGGTTGGGTGGCAGCAACTTGCCGGGATTCATGAGGCCGTGCGGGTCGAGTGCGGCCTTGACGGCCTGCATCAGGCGCAGTTCGACCGCCGACTTGTGGCGCGCGGATTCGTCGCGGCGCAGCACGCCGAGGCCGTGCTCGGCCGAGATCGAGCCGCCATGGGCCACGACCGCGTCGTGCACGCACTGGTTGATGGGCTTTTCGAGCGCCTCGAAGGCGGCCCGGTGCTCCGGGCCCAGCCGGTCGGCGGCGGGCGAGAGGTTGTAGTGCAGGTTGCCGTCGCCCAGGTGGCCGAAGACGACCAGCCGCTCGCCCGGCCAGCGCTGCGCGATCTCTTCGCCCATGTTGGCGATGAAGTCGGCGATGCGCGAGATGGGCAGCGCGATGTCGTGCTTGATGGTGCGGCCCTCGGCACCCTGCGATTCGGAGATGTCCTCGCGCAGCGCCCACAGGGCCTGGAACTGCGCCAGCGTGGCCGAGAGGGCGGCGTCCGTGGCCAGTTCCTGCTCCAGCGCGGCTTCCAGCAGGCCCTCGATGGCGGCGCTGGCATGGGCTTCGTCCACGTTGTCGCTGACTTCCAGCAGCACGTACCAGGGCGAGCGCTCGGCCAGCGGCAGCCGGGCACTGTCCACGTGCTTCTCGACCAGCGCGATGCAGGTGTCGCTCATCAGCTCGAAGGCCGTGAGGCCGGCGCCCAGGCGCGACTGGGCCAGCTGCAACAGCTGCAATGCGGCAGCCGGATCGGGCACGGCGACGAAGGCGGCCACCTGCGCCGCGGGCAGCGGGTGCAGCTTGAGCACCGCGGCCGTGATGACGCCCAGCGTGCCTTCGCTGCCGATGAACAGGTCGCGCAGGTCGTAGCCGGTGTTGTCCTTGCGCAGGCCGCGCAGGCCGTCCCACAGTTCGCCTTGTGCCGTCACGGCTTCGAGGCCCAGGCACAGCTCGCGCGCATTGCCGTAGCGCAGCACCTGCACGCCGCCGGCATTGCTGGCCAGGTTGCCGCCGATGGTGCAGGTGCCTTCGGCGGCCAGACTCAGCGGGAACAGCCGGCCGGCTTCGCGTGCGGCGTCCTGCACCTGCTGCAGCGTGACGCCGGCTTCCACCGTCAGCGTGTTGTTGATGGTGTCGATGGCGCGCACCTTGTTCAGGCGCGTGAGCGACAGCACCAGTGTGCGGCCGGATGTGTCGGGCGTGGCGCCGCCCGACAGGCCCGTGTTGCCGCCCTGCGGCACCACGGCGACGCGGTGCCGGGCGCACCAGCGCACGACGGCCGCCACGTCGGCGGCCATGTCGGGCTGGGCCACGGCCAGGGCCTGGCCGGTCCACTTGCGGCGCCAGTCGGTCAGGAAGGGCGCCTTGTCCGCCTCGTCCACCAGCAGGCGGCCGGCGAAGGCTTGGCGCAGTTCGTCCAGTGCGGCCTGCATGCTCAGTAGCCCGAGGCGTTGCCGGCGGCGGGCGCCGGGGCTTCCTTGAAGCGGCGGGCGAGGGCGCGGCTGGCCTGGGCCAGCAGGGTCGCGTCCACGCCCACGGCGATGAAGCGTGCGCCCTTGCCGATCCAGTGGCGGGCGACCGTCTCGTCGGTGGCCAGGATGCCCGGCGCCTTGCCGGCGGCCAGGATGCGGGCGAATGCATGCTCGATGGCCGCGCGCACGTCCGGATGGCCGGGCTGGCCCAGCAGGCCCATCGAGGCCGACAGGTCCGCCGGGCCGATGAACACGCCATCGACGCCTTCCACGGCCGCGATCTCGTCGATGCGCGACAGGGCGGAGGCCGTTTCGACCTGCACCAGCAGGCACATGCGGTCGTTGGCGGTCTGCAGGTAGTGCGCGTCGGCGCCCCAGCGCGAGGAGCGCGCCAGGCCGCTGCCCACGCCGCGGATGCCCTGCGGCGGATAGCGCATGGCCTGCACCAGGCCGCGGGCCTGTTCGGCGTCTTCCACCATCGGCACCAGCAGTGTGGTGGCGCCGATCTCCAGCACCTGCTTGACCAGCGCCGCGTCGCTGTGCGGAATGCGGACCACGGGGTGGGCGGGGTAGGGCGCCACCGCCTGCAGCGTGCCCAGCATGGAGCGCAGGTCGTTGGGCCCGTGCTCGCCGTCGACCAGCAGCCAGTCGAAGCCGGCGGTGGCGCACAGCTCGGCGGTGTAGGGCTCGGCCAGGCCGAGCCAGAGGCCGATCTGAGCGCCGGGTGCGGCCAGTGCGGCCTTGAAGGTGTTCACGGTGGAGGTCATCAGACGAACTTCAGGGAGATGGAGCCGAGCGAACCGTAGTCCGCGTGGAAGGTGTCGCCGGCGGCGCAATGCACCGGCCGGGTGAAGGAGCCGCCCAGCACGATCTGGCCGGCCTCCAGCCCCTCGCCGTGCGGAGCCAGCTTGTTGGCCAGCCAGGCCACGCCGTTGCCCGGGTGGTTGAGCACCGCGGCGCCCAGCCCCGATTCCTCGATCACGCCGTTCTTGAAGAGCAGCGCGCCGGCCCAGCGCCAGTCCACCTGGTCCGGCCGCATGGGCCGGCCGCCCATCACGATGCCGGCGCTGGCGGCGTTGTCGGCGATGGTGTCCAGCACCTTGCGCGGTGCCTTGCTCACGCGGTCGAACTGCTCGATGCGGGCATCGATCAGCTCCAGCGCGGGGATCACGTAGTCGGTGGCGTTGAGCACGTCGAACAGCGTGACGTTGGGCCCACGCAGCGGCTTGGCGAGGATGAAGGCGAATTCGACTTCGAGCCGCGGCACCAGGAAGCGGGCGGCCTCCACCTCGGTGCCGTTGTCGATCACCATGCTCTGCAGCAAGACGCCGTAGTCGGGCTCGGTGATCTGCGAGGCGATCTGCATGGCCCGCGAGGTCAGGCCGATCTTGCGGCCGACGATGGTGTCGCCGCCGGCCAGCTTGAGCGCCGTCCATTCGCGCTGGATGGCGTAGCTGTCGGCGATGGTCATGCCGGACAGGCGCTTGCTGAAGTGCTCGACGGGCTGGCGGCTGCGCTCGGCCTCGATGAGTTCGTGGGCGAGCGCGCGGTTGCGCGCCTGGGAATCCTGGAAATCGGTCATGGGTGTGTCTCCTGGGCTGCCCTGTCATGAAGGGCAGGAGGCCGTTTTGATGAAGGTGAAGTCTCGGTAGGGCGGCCGTCCACCACAAGCAATGAATTTGGAACAGTGATCAAGCAGCGCTTGATAATCGACCGATGGCCCTGACGCGCTACACCCTTCGCCAGCTCGAGGCTTTCGTCGCCGTGGCGGAGCAGCGCAGCTTCACCGGGGCCGCGCAGCGCATGGGGCTGACGGCGCAGGCCGTGAGCCAGCTGATCGCCGAGCTGGAGGCCATCGTCGATTTCCGCCTCTTCGAGCGCACCACGCGGCGCGTGGCGCTGTCCAGCGCGGGCCAGCACTTTCTGGGGCCCGCCGAGACGGTCCTGCGGCATGTGCAGGCCGCGGAGATCGCGGCCTCCGACGTGCGCAATCAGGCGGCCGGCATCGTGCGGGTCGGTGCGCCCCAGGTGTTGGCCGGCACCGCCATCCCTGCGGCCATCGGCGCCTTCCAGGCGCTGCGGCCTCGTGTTGTCGTGCGGGTAAAGGATCTGCCGGTCGACCAGCTGGTGGATGCGGTGACGGCCGGCGACGTCGATCTGGCGGTCGGGCCGGATCGGCCCACCGGCGAAGGTGTGCAAGGTACCGCCGTCTTCGACAGCCGGTGGGTGCTGTGGTGCGCCCCGGACCATCCGCTGGCACGCCGCAGGCAGCTGCGGTGGACCGACCTGCACGGCCATGCCCTGGTGGCGGCGGGGCGCGACCATGAGCGCAGCGTTTCGCAGATGCATGTGAATGCGCCAGCGGATGCACGGGTGGAGCCGGTCGACGTGGTGGACAACGTCTCCACCGCCCTGGGCATCGCCGCCCAGGGGCTGGCGGCCACGCTCGCGCCGGCCTACGTGGGCGTGGTGGCGCGGCCCCTCGGCCTTGTGATGCGCCGCGTGGTCGAGCCCGAGACGGTGCGCACGGTCTGCCTCTACCGCTCGACGGTGCGCACCCTGCCGCCCGCGGCCGAGGCTTTCGCCGAGCACCTGCTGCAGTGGTTGCCCGGCTGGCAGAAGCAGGACGACTGAGTCCTCAGCCGCGCGCGGCGGCCAGCAGGCGGATCTCCGCCAGCAGGTCGGCCAGACCCGCCTGGAGCATCTCCAGCGTCGTAGCGTCGCTCAGCCGGCCATCCTGAAAGCGGGAGGCGATCAGCGGAATGGCCACATGGGGCCGCGACAGCGGCCGGGCCAGCGTGGCGGCCAGTGCATCGCGAATCTGGGCCTGGGCCCGCACCCCGCCCAGGGCGCCGGGCGATGCAGTAATCACGAGCGCGGGTTTGCCCTTGAGCGGCGACACGAAGGCCGGGCGCGAGGCCCAGTCGATCGCGTTCTTCAGCACGCCGGGCATGCCGTAGTTGTATTCCGGCGAGCAGATCACCAGTCCATCGGCCTGGGCAATGGCATCCTTCAGCTCCGCGACGGCCGCGGGCGGCTGGGGGCCGTCCAGGTCGCCGTCGTAGGGCGGTATCTCCTCCAGCGTGAAGAGCCGCTGCTGGACGTCTGCGGGCAGCAGCGTCGCCATGTGGCGCAGCACCGCGGTGCTGTGCGAGGCGCGGCGCAGACTGCCGGAGATGGCCAGCAGGCGAATCGCCGCAGCCGGCTGGGTGTCGGAAAAAACATTCATCGATCAATCCATTGAACTATGCACGGAAGAAAAGTTTATGCATAAAATCGTGTCCATGCAGAAAACGGATGTCGTCTTGCGCGAACCCACGCTGGTGGACCAGGCCTTTGCCCGGCTGCGGCAGGACGTGCTCAGCGGCACCTACGCCGGGGGCGTCAAGCTGAAGGTGGACGAGCTGCAGAACGCCTACGGCTTCTCCAGCAGTCCGCTGCGTGAAGCCCTCAGCCGGCTGGCGCAGGAAGGCCTCATCCGCGCCGACGAGCGCCGGGGCTTTCGCGTCGCGCCGCTGTCGGCCGAGGACATGGCCGACATCACTCGCATGCGCCTGATGCTCGACGTGCCGGCCCTGCGCGATTCCATCCAGCACGGCGACGATCGCTGGGAGAGCGAGGTGGTGGCGGCCTTCCACCGGCTGGAGCTGGTCGAGTCCCGCCTGCCCGACGGCCCGGTGATCCTGGACGACCAATGGTCCGACCTGCACCGTGCCTTCCACCTCTCTTTGCTGGCTGCCTGTCCTTCGGAACGGCAGCGGCGCTGGGGCGAAAGCCTGTTCGACCAGGCCGAGCGCTACCGGCGCTTCAGCGGGCGCTTCCGCAAGGTGGCCAAGCGCAAGACCAACGAGCACCGCCGGCTCATGGACGCCACCCTGCGGCGCGACGCCGACACCGCCTGCGCTCTGCTCGAAGAGCACATGCGCAGCACGCAGCGCAACGTCGAGAACATCCTGAAAGACCTGCCGCCGCCCTGAAGCGGCTTGGCCGGCGATCCATTCGAGACAACAACGGAGACAAGACCCCAAATGCTCAAAGTCCTGCGGCCCACGCCTTCCCACTTCGGCATCTTCGTGACCGACCTGGAGAAGATGGTGGCCTTCTACACCGAGACCTTCGACCTCACGATCACCGATCGCGGCGTGGGCAGCACCTTCAAGAACGAGCTGGTGTTCACCAGTGCCAGCGAGGACCAGCACCACCAGCTGGTGCTGGCTTCGGGGCGGCCCGCCGACGCCACGTTCAGCACGGTGATGCAGATCTCCTTCGTCGTGCCGAGCATCCAGCACCTGCGCGAAGTCACGCAGCGCGCCCGGGAGCGGGGCGCCACCGAGGTGCGCGGCCTCAACCATGGCAACGCGCTGTCGATGTACATGCGCGACCCCGAAGGCAACACCGTCGAGGTGTACGTGGACATGCCCTTCTACGTGGCCCAGCCGCACGGCGATCCGCTCGACCTCGACAAGGACGACGAGACGCTGATGCGCGAGACCGAGGCCATCTGCCGCGCCGATCCCACCTTCATGCCGCTGGACCAGTGGCAGGCCCGGTTCCAGGCCAAGGCCCCCGCTGCTGCGGCATCGGCTGCCCGCGCGTGATCCACGCGGTGCCGGTTCTGGCACCGCACCCTCGACTCACCTCTTTCCCACTCGAATGGAGCACCCATGAAACTGCTGTCCTTCCTCCACCAAGGCCGTGAAACCTGGGGCGCCGTCGTCGGCGACGGCGTCGTCGACCTCGGCCAGGCCCGCCCGCAGCAGCCGACGCTGGCCGACTACATCGCCTCCGGCGACTACCTGCAGGCGGCCCAGCATGTCGAAGGCCTGCCCGTGGTGGCCAAGCTGGCCGACATCACCTACCTGCCGGTGATCACGCGGCCCGAGAAGATCGTCTGCGCCGTGCGCAACTACATGGACCACCACCAGGAAGTGCTGGCCGCCGGCATGCAGCGCGAGCTGTCGGAGATGCCGCCGATCTTCCTGCGCGTGTGGCGCTCGCAGACGGCGCACAACGCGCCCATCGTCAATCCGAAGGTGTCGGATTCGCTGGACTGGGAAGGCGAGCTGGCCGTCATCATCGGCAAGGGCGGCCGTGACATCCCCAAGGACAAGGCCTACGAGCACGTCGCCGGCTACTCTTGCTACAACGACGGCAGCGTGCGCGAGTGGCAGTTCCATGCGAAGCAGATCGCCTCGGGCAAGAACTTCGAATCGACCGGCGGCTTCGGCCCCTGGATGGTCACCGCCGACGAGATCGCGCCCGGTCGCCAGCTCAAGCTGGAGACCCGCCTGAACGGCCAGGTGGTGCAGTCCAGCCACACCGGCCACATGATCTTCGACATCCCGACGCTCATCAATTACGCGTCGACCATCTTCACCCTGAGCCCCGGCGACGTGATCGCCACCGGAACGCCGGCCGGCGTGGGCTGGAGCAAGAAGCCGCCCCAGTTCATGAAGCCGGGCGATGTCTGCGAGGTCGAGATCGAGGGCATCGGCATCCTGCGCAACCCCATCGTCCAGCAGGCCTGAAGCCCTGCATCGGCAGGCGCTGACGGCGCCTGTCGATGCCCCTGAGTGCGGCGCATCCCGGCCGGGATGCGCGACACATCGCCCACCGGCAGCCCGGTGGTGCGAGCCATAAGAAATTCAATGGAGACAACCATCATGCGGCGTAGAGATGCTCTCGCTGCAGGCCTCGGCTTTGCCTGCAGCTTTCCCTTCACAGCCCGGGCGCAGGGCTATCCCGACAAGCCCATCCGCGTGCTGCAGGGCTTTGCGGCCGGCGGCAATGCCGACACCATCGCCCGCGTGGTCGGCGCCGAAATGGGCAAGACCCTGGGCCAGCCCTTCGTGGTCGAGGCGCAGACAGGCGCAGGTGGCACCCTCGCCTCGGCGGCGGTGGCCCGGGCCAAGCCCGACGGCTACACGCTGCTGCTGGCCACCGGCGGCCATGCGGTGGCGGGGGCGCTCTACAACAAGCTCAGCTACCAGACGGTGGCCGACTTCGAGTGCATCTCCACGATCACCTTCTTTCCCTTCCTGATCGTGGTGAAGGCCGATTCGCCCTATGCCTCGCTGGCCGACCTGCTCAAGGCGGCGCGTGCGCCGGGCAGCCAGGTGTCGTACGGCACGGCCGGCATCGGCTCCACGCACCACCTGGCCGGCGAACTGCTGGTGAAGATGTCCGGCGCTCGCATGCTGCACGTGCCCTACCGTGGCGACGCGGCCTCGGTCACGGCGCTGCTGTCGGGCGAGGTGCCCTTCATCATCGCGCCGCCCACGGCCGCGATGGGCAACATCAAGGCGGGCAAGATGCGCGCCATCGCCACCACCGGCGCGCGCCGCTGGGGCCAGATGCCCGAGCTGCCGACGGTGGCGGAGCAGGGCGTGCCAGACTACGAGGTCACATCCTGGGCTGGCCTGATGGCGCCGGCAGGTACGCCCCGGGCCATCGTCGAGCCACTGAACGTCGCGGTGCAAAAGGCGCTGCAGCAGCCGCAGGTGCGTACGCGCCTCGAAGACATCGGTGGCGAGGCGCGCGGCAGCACGCCCGAAGAGATGACGGCCATGGTCCAGAGCGAACTCAAGAAGTGGACCGTGGTGGTCAACGAGGCCCAGATTCCCAAACAATGAACGAGCGAGGTGCTCCCATGTCCCTGATCCAGATCCGCAAGCGCAGCCTGACCGTCGAGACCATCTACCACGAGGGCGGCCCGCCGGTCGACCGGCCGCTCAAGCTGGCGGCGGCATGCGCGGTCATCCGCAACCCCTATGCCGGCCGCTACGAGCCCGACCTGATGCCGTTCATGGCCGAGCTGCGCTCGCTGGGCACATTGCTCGCGACGGAGCTGGTGGAGACGCTGGGCCGCGACCAGGTGGAGGTCTACAGCAAGGCCGCCATCGTGGGCGTGAACGGCGAGATGGAGCACGGTGCCGTCTGGCATGAGGCCGGCGGCTGGGCCATGCGCGCGGTGCTGGGCGAGCCCAAGGCCATCGTGCCGGCGGCCAAGGCCGTGGCCGCCACCGGCTACCGCCTGATGGTGCCGCTGCACTACATCCACGCCGCCTACGTGCGCAGCCACTTCAACAGCATGGAGGTCGGCATCCAGGACGCACCGCGCCCGGACGAGATCCTGTTCGCCCTGGTCATGGGCACCGGCGGCCGGGTGCATGCCCGGCTCGGCGGCCTGACCAAGGAACAGGTCTCGGTCCACGACGGCCAGCGTTGAGTGCGGTGCCAGCAGCAGGAGCAAGACCCACGATGGCGACGACGATGAAAGCGATCCAGCTGCGGGTGCCTGGCGGCCCCGAGGTGCTGGAGCCGGTGGAACTGCCCGTACCGGCCTGCGGGCCGGGCCAGGTGCTGGTGCGTGCGCGCGCCATCGGCGCGGGTGGGCCGGACGTGCTCATCCGCAAGGGGATCTACAAGTGGATGCCGCCCATGCCGGCCATTCCCGGCAACGAGATGGCCGGCGTGATCGAGGCGGTGGGCGAGGGCGTGCCGGCCGACCGGGTCGGCCAGCGCGTGTTCGTCAGCGCGCGCGAGCTGCCGCAGCGCGGTGGCTGCTATGCCGAATACATCGCCGTGCCGGCCGATGCGCCCTTCGTGCTGCCCGATGCGATCTCGGACAGCGAGGCCGTGAGCCTGGGCAATGTGCAGCTCGCGCAGGCCATGCTGCTGGGCACGCAGGGCTGTCTGCCCGTGCGCTCGATCCTCGTGCCCGGTGCGGCGGGCGGCGTGGCCACGGCGTTGACGCAACTGGCGGCGCACCATGGCATGACGGTGATCGGCACCGCCTCCACACCCGCCAAGCAGGCCCATGCACTGGCCCACGGCGTGACCACGCTGGTGGACGGCGATCCGGCGGGCCTGCCCGAGCGGGTGATGGCCGCCACCGGCGGGCGCGGTGTGGACCTGGCCTTCGACCACGTCGGCGACCGGCTGCTCATCGCCTGTATCCGCGCGCTGGCGCCCATGGGCACGGCCATCTCGTACAACATCGCGGGCGGCCCGCCGGCCGAGGATGTGTTCCAGACCCTGCGCTCGCTGCTCAGCCGCAGCCTGGCGGTGCGCACCTTCTCCATCCACACCTTCGACGCCGACCGCACGCAGCGACGCGCACTGATGGAGACCGCCATCGGCCTGATGCGCGACGGCGCCGTCAAGGCTTCGCCGACGACGAGCTATCCGCTCGCACAGGCGTGCGAGGTGCACGCGCTGCTCGACGCGGGGTCGGTGCAGGGCAAGCTCGTGCTCGTGCCCTGAGAACCTGCGTGGCCATCTCCGCACGGCTGCGGCTGCGCGAATGAAGGGATCTTGGCGCTCGTGTCCTGGCTGCCATCAAGCGTTCGCCGGCACCCCTGGAGGTGGCGCACCGCTTGTTCTAATCCGTCGCAGGGATCACCCGCAATGCGGCGCACATGGATGGTGGAGACGACGTTTGGAGAGAACGGCCGACCTGTTTCTGTTTCGACTGGCCAAACTGGCCTCGGTGAGCGGGCAGCCCCTGGTGCGGCTGTGCGAAGGCAAGTACGGCATCACCCGGCGCGAGTGGCGGCTGATCGTGGTCCTGAGCCAGGAGGGGCCACTGCTGTCCACGACGCTGGCGCGGCGTGCCAGCGTCGAGCCCGCGCGCACGTCGCGCACCGTCACGCAGTTGGCGGCGCGCGGCCTGGCCGAACGGATTCCGCGTCCGAACGACCGGCGCTGCATCGAGATCCACCTCACGCAGCGGGCGCGGGACATCTATGAGGACCTGTATCCGGTGGTGCAGGAGATCGAAGGCGCGCTGCTGGCAGGCCTTTCGGCGCAGGACCGCGCCGAGCTGGGGCGCCTGATGTCCATGCTGGAGTCCACCGCCGGCGCGCTGGTGCCGCCCGGGCAACTGCCGAATGCGGATCGCCGCAAGTTCCATCGGAAGTAGGCAAGGGCGCGCAAACCCTAGGAATGGTTCATTTTTGCAATCATCTTGTCGTGACCTAGATTCGCCCGGCGCACACGGTGTGCCTGGGCCAGGGCTGCATCGAGAGCGTTGAAAACTTTGCCTGTCGGTGAGACGGGTGTGGAGACGACGATGAAACGACAGACGACGAGGCGGGCATTGGGTGCCCTGTTGGCAGGGCTGTGCATGGCGGGCGGCGCTGCGATGGCGCAGACCTGGCCCACCAAGCCGGTGACGATCATGGTCGGCGTGCCGGCGGGGGGCGCGCTCGACCCCTTCGCCCGGGCCCTGGCCGATCAGCTCAACAAGACCACCGGTGGCACCTTCATCGTCGACAACCGGCCCGGCGCCAACGGCAATCTCAGTGCCGAGATGGCCCTGAAGGCCACCGACGGCAAGACGCTGTGGATCGGCACGCAGTCCATGATGACCATCAACCCGGCGGCCTTTGCGCAGCTACGGTGGAAGCCGTCCGATTTCGTCCCGGTCCTGAAGGCCGTCGAGGCTCCGCTGGTGCTGGTGACGAATCCCTCGGTCAAGGCGAAGAACTTCGCGGAGCTGGCGCAGTGGATCAAGGACCCGGCCAACAAGGCGGCCTATGCCTCGTTCAGCCCCGGCACGCCGTCGCACTTCCTCGGCTACCAACTCAACGAGAAGCTGAAGACGAAGATGGTCCACATTCCGTACAAGGGTTCGGCGCCGCAGATCACCGACATCCTGGGCGGCCAGGTTCCGTTCGGTTTCACCCAACTGGCAGCGGCGACGCCGCAGATCAAGGAAGGCAAGCTGCGGGCCATTGCGGTGACCGGGCCGAAGCGCTCGCGCTACCTGCCCGACGTGCCGACGCTGCAGGAGGTCAGCCAAGGCGACCTGACGACAACGATCTGGTTCGGCGTGTTCGTGCCGCGCAGCACCGATCCGAAGCTCGTGGAGCAGATCCGCAGCGCCGTGATGAAGGCGCACAAGGATCCGGCCTACCGCGCTCGCCTGGAAATGCTGAACTTCGACGTGCCCGACGTCTCGATCCCCGAATTCGAGAGCGAGATCGCCAGCGACACCGCCCGTTGGGCCGCGCTGGTCAAGGCGACCGGCTTCAAGGCAGCCGACTAGGACGGACGAGGTTCTTCCGTGGTTTGGCGCCCGGCGGGGCGCCATCTTTTTGCAGGGCCTGCGGCACCGCATTTGCCGGAAATCCGATACGTTGGATTTTCTTTGGACGCCGCAGAGATTGAACGAGATGCGTGTTAATGCGCTGCTTGCGCCGGGCATCGGGCGCAAAGGGGCACTCCGGTTCGATGCGTGCAGACTTGATCATGCGCCCCCACTTCTGCGCATCCGCTGCCTGGAAGCGCGCCAGGACTTGCGGGGTCGTTGTCCGCGGTTCGATCCTTCATTTCCATCACCGCACCATGCGTTTGCAGTCCGACCCAGCTCCTGCTTCCCGCGCGCCCGCAACGTTCCCGCGGCCTGACGCCAGGGAGATCCTCGCCACCGGCTCCGGCTCCGGCTCCGCTGGCGCGGACTTCTGCCTCGCTCCGCTGCTGTTCGGGAACTGGCGTGGGCATGGTGGCGGTCCGGGACTGGTGGGCGCGTTGGCCGGCCACAGTCTCACGTTGCCGCTGCTCGTCATGACGGCGCTGCCGATGGTGGCGATGGTGGTGCTTTGGCGCTGATCCTCGCTCAACAGCTGGTGCGCCGACTGCGTTGGCCTCCGCCGCGGTGTCGAGCGGCCAAACCAGTTGTGGGTCAGCGACTTCACCTATGTCCCGACCTGGCAAGGCTGGTTGTACGTGGCCTTCGACATCCCGCCGGCCGAGGCCGAAGCAAACGACTACCGGCAACTCGCCTGTCAGGCCACCACCGTGGCGGGGTGACAGAAGCCAAACAGCCGCCACGGAAACCGGGCCGATTCAATTTCTTTGGATGGCCTGCCCAGAGGGACTCGAACCCCCGACCTGCTGCTTAGAAGGCAGCTGCTCTATCCAGTTGAGCTATGGGCAGTGAAGAAGGGCTGCGTACAGGCCGGCACAAGGTCTGGACGAGTGGCCGTAGGCGGCACGGTTTCGCAGGTGAGCGCGAAGCCGCGCATTCTAGTGGCAGGGGCCTCGTTCCACGGTGACCGCTCGCGGCGCTGCTCGCGCTCTCCGGAGGACCGCATGGCGTCGCTTAGGCCATCCGCAGGGCGATCAGCACCACCAGACAGACGGCAAGCACGGCCAGGATCGTCTTGCCGATGCGGTCTGCCCTCCGCCGAGCCGCGTACTGCTTGTGGTCCATGACGCAAATGTCCTCTCGCGATGTGACAGGGGTCTGACGCCGCATGGGGCGCAGCGGGCGGGTTGACCGTCCAAGCCGCAAGGCAGGCGGCTGAAGCGATCTTTGTGCCAGCCGCCGCCGGGCTCGTCCGCCCCCCTGCGGAATTCGCCGCAAAGACAAGCGCCCCAGCAAACCACGCGGATTTTAGTGACACAATTTGTCACGATCTCTGAGTTCTTCGTACTTCGAGGGTTTTGCGCGCATCCAGCCGCTGCGGCCGTGGCGGCCTTGCCACGCGGCGCAGTGCTTCCGCAAAAGCAAGGACGACAGGCGGGCGCTGCAGGTCCTCTTGCCGCATGAACAGCCCGAAGGAGGGCAGCGGTACGCGGGGCGTGACCTCCACGCGGTGCACGCCGCCACGCGCCAGTTCGTCGGTGGCGTGCTCGCGGCGAACAGCGCACAGCAGGGTGGGATCGGCTCGCAGCAGCGCCCCGATGGTCACGGAGGACATGACCTCGATCTCGGGTGTCGGCGGCGCCGCGGCCTCATTGAGAAAGGCGGTCATGAAGGCCTGACGCACCAGCGTGTCGCGCGGAGGCACCATCCATGGCGCATCCCGCAGGTCGGTCCAGCGCAGGCGTCCCTTATCGGGGCGAGGCAGGGGCCCCGCCGTCAGCACGTGCAGCTCGTCCTCCAGCATGAGCACGGGCTCCAGCCTCGGCATGATGTCGGCGGCCAACAGCTCGGGCGTGACTGCGCCGAACACACAGTCGAGTTCACCCGCCAGCAGCCGCTGGATCAGCTCGTGCACGCGTCCTTCGCGAATCTGCACGACAGTGCCGGGCACCTGGCGGCGCAGCTCGGCCACCGCGGCGGGCACGGCAGCCGTCACCGACGGCGCGCCGACGCGCAGCAGAGCCACAGCGCCGCTTTTCAGTGCGGCCACCTCCTCGGTCGCGCGTTCCAGTTCATGGAGCACCGCCCGCGCGCGGTAGGCGGCGCTCGCGCCCAGCGCATTGGGCTGCATGCCCTGGTGGCTTCGCTCGAAGAGGCGGGCGTCGAAGCAGGCTTCGATCTCGCCCAGCATCTTGCTCAGCGCCGGCTGGCTCAGGTGCAGGCGGGCGGCCGCCCCGCGCATGGTGGCGGTCTCGCTCAGCGCGACCAGCAGTTCGAGGTGGCGCAGGCGCAGCTTGCGCACGAGGTGGTCGGTCCGGCTGTCCATGGGGGTGGTCGGCGATAGCGCCTGGTGATCACGACCTCACGATTATTGAATTTTCAAGAATGGCCGCCGCCGGTAACTTCGCGGTCCATGAGCTTCCAAGAGACCGAGACAGTCCGCGCCGCCGCTCCCCTCGAAGGCGTGCGCGTGATCGACATGGGCCAGTACATCGCTGGTCCCGGCGCCGCCATGGTGCTGGCCGAGCTGGGCGCGCAGGTCATCAAGATCGAGCCGCTGGCCGGCGACCAGGCGCGCCACATCGGGCGCTACGGCGAATCGATGCTGCGGGCCTACAGCCGCGGCAAGCAGTCCATCGCGCTGGACCTCAAGCACGAGGACGGCCGTGCCGTGGCCTGGCGGCTGATCGGCGCCAGCGACGTGCTGGTGCAGAACCTGCGCCCGGGCGCGGTGGAGGCGCTGGGCTTCGGCCCCGATGCGGTGCGGGCGCGTCATCCGCGGCTGGTGTACCTGTCGATTTCGGGCTTCGGCCTGCAGGGGCCGTCGCGCGGGCGACCCGGCTACGACATCGCGGCCCAGGCCGAAAGCGGCCTGATGTCCGTCACCGGCGAGCCCGACCGGCTGCCGCAGAAGGTGGGCGTGCCCATCGTCGATGCGGCGGCGGCGCATCTGGGCGCGCAGGCCGTGCTGGCCGCGCTCTATGGGCGGGAGCGCAGCGGGCAGGGCGCCACGGTGCGCACCTCGCTGCTGGAAGTGGCGCTGCACCTGCAGGCCACCACCTGGAGCGACTACCTGGGCGGCGCGCCCGAGCCCACCCGCATCGGCGACGGCCAGCCTCACAACGCGCCGGCCGCCGAGGTGGTGCCCACGCGCGACGGCCACATCGTGCTCTCGGCCTATGCCGACGAGCACTGGGCCCGCTTCTGCCGCGTGGTGGGCCGCGAGGCGCTTGTCGACGACCCGCGCTTCTGCAGCAATGCGCAGCGGGTGCGCCATCGCGCCGAACTGCGCACCGTGCTGCGCGAGTGCCTGTCCGCCTTCAGCAGCGAGGAATGCGTGGCCCTGCTCAGCCGCAACCAGATCGTGGTGGGCGCCGTGCGCAGCTACGGCCAGGTGCTGCAGAGCGCCGACGTGCAGGCCAGCGGCATGCTGGTCGAGGCGGTGGCCGCCGATGGCAGCCGCTACACCACGCTGGCCTTGCCCTACACGTTGGACGACGCCCCGCGCGCCGCCCCGCCCGCGGCGCCGGCCGTGGGCGCCGACACCGAGGCCGTGCTGGCCGACCTCGGCTTCTCGCCCGAGCAGATCGACGCCCTGCGCCGCGACGGCGTCGTCGGTGGGTGCCGCAAGAACAACGAGACGGAGACGACCCGATGAGCCCTGACACCCACCTTGTCCATCCGGATGCCGCCGAGCAGGCGGTGATCCAGACCCTGCCGCTGTTCGAGATGATGCGCATGCGTGCCGCCACCACCGCCCGGCGTCATCCGCAGCATGGATTCGCGGCGCCCGAGCGCGACTCGCACTGGCGCTGGGTCAACCAGTTCACCCACACCCACCGCCGGCTCGGTCCGCAGGACAAGGAGGTGGTCAGCCCCAACAACGACACCGTCTACAGCAATGCCTGGCTGGACCTGTCCGAGGGGCCGGTGCTGATCGAATCGCCGGACATGGGCGATCGCTACTGGACGCTG
Source organism: Pseudacidovorax sp. 1753 (assembly GCF_040544975.1). Classification (NCBI taxonomy): domain Bacteria; kingdom Pseudomonadati; phylum Pseudomonadota; class Betaproteobacteria; order Burkholderiales; family Comamonadaceae; genus Pseudacidovorax; species Pseudacidovorax sp. 1753. Next base: position 260,387 of record NZ_JBEPKY010000007.1, read on the forward strand.
GGCCTGCTCGATGCCTGGACCAATCCCTTCGCCTACGTGGGCCGCCGCACCACCGGCAACCGGCCGCAGCGTACGCTGGTGCACGGCCCGGGCTGGCAGGGCACGGTGCCGCCGGAGGTGACGCAGGTCATTGCCGCCCCGGGCCACGACGTCTGGCTCATCGGCCGCATCCTGGTGGAGGACGACGGACCGGATGCGCAGCAGGTGCAGCGCCTGCAGGCCGCGCTGCGCATGCAGCGGCTGGACGGCAGCGACGCCGCGATGCGTGTCGACACGGGCATCGACGGCCGCGACATCCGCGTACCCGACGCCACCACTTACCGGCGCGTGGTGGATGCCGCGCTGGCCGGCAACCCGCCGCCGGAGGGCGAGACATTGGCCTGGCCACCCGCGTGCGAGGCCCTGGCCGCCGCGCTGCCGGCGGTGTACGAGCACCTGCGCACCGCCGGCCAGCCGCACGACCTGGGCGGCGGCTGGGCCATCCCGGTGATGGTGCGCACGCACTGGGGCGACGACTGGCTCACCCGCGCCCGCATCGCGCGCAACTTCATCGGCGCGCTGGGCATGGACGAGGCGATGTACCCCACTGCCGAGGTGGACGCCGACGGCTCCGTGCTCGATGGCGCCCACCGCTACGAGCTGCGCTTCGCCCCTGGCTGCGGGCCGCAGGTCGGCGCGTTCTGGTCGCTCACCATGTACCGCCGCAGCGACTGCCTCTTCGTGGCCAACCCCATCGACCGCTATTCCATCGGCGACCGCACGCCGGGCTTGGTGCATGGCCCCGACGGCAGCCTGGCGATCCGCCTTCAGGCCGAGGACCCCGGCCCGGGGTTCAATTGGCTGCCGGCGCCGGCCGGCGAGCCCTTCTACGTGGTGCTGCGCCTCTACCAGCCGCAGGAGGCGCACCTGGCACTGCGCTTCGACTACCCGCCGATCCGGCGGCTCTGAGCGACCCGACGACAAAGCAAGAACGGAGACAACGACATGAGCCAGAACCTTCCCCGCCGCCTTTTCCTGGCCACCGCCGCTGCCGGCCTGGCGCTGCCGTGGTCGCTTGATGCCGCTGCGGCCGATGCCTGGCCCGCGCGGGCCATCCGGCTCGTCTCGCCCTACGGCGCGGGCGGTTCCAACGACATCCTCACGCGGGTGCTGGCCGACTTTCTCGGCCGCCGCCTCGGACAGAGCGTGGTGGTCGAGAACAAGGCGGGCGCCGGCACGCGCATCGCCAACGACTACGTGGCCAAGGCCGCGCCCGACGGCTACACGCTGCTGCATGCCGCCGCGCCCATCGCCATCGGCGAGGCGCTCTACAAGGACCTGCCCTACGACGTGCACAAAAGCTTCGCCGCCATCGGCAGCACGGCCATCGCGCCGCTCTTCCTGGTGGTGAATGCGCAGGCGCCGTACAAGACGCTGGCGGAGTTTGTGCAGTACGCCAAGTCCAATCCCAAGGGCGCGACCTTCGGCTCACCGGGGGCGGGCTCGGCGCCGCACCTCACGGCCGAACTGCTGCTGCGCGCGGCCGGCGCCAAGGGCATCGTGGTGCAGTACCGCGGCGATGCGCCGGCCTACACCGAGCTGCTGGCCGGGCGCATCGATGCCACGCTCACCGCCATCTCCACCGCGGTGCCGCACATCCAGGCCGGCAAGCTGCGCGTGCTGGGCGTGGCCAACGAGACGCGCACGCCGCTCTACCCCGACGCGCCCACGCTGCGCGAGCAGGGCCTGGCGCAGGTGGTGGGCTATGGCTGGTACGGCCTGCTGGCGCCGGCCGGAACGCCGGCGCCGGTGGTCGAGCGGCTCAATGCCGAGATCAATGCGGCCATCGCCGACGCCGATGTGCGGCGCAAAGCCGAGGCTGCCGGGCTGGAACTGCGCGGCGGCACGGCCGAGGCCTTCAGCGCCTTCATCGGCACCGAGACGCGCAAGTGGGCGCAGATCATCAAGGCCGCCAACATCACGGCCGAATCATGAGCCGCGTCATTCTTGGGGCCGGGCCGCTGGCCCGCGTGCTGCGCCTGGCGAGCGTCGTGGCGACCATCATCGGCGTGGCCGCCTGTGCCGACCTGGGCGCGGGCTCGGGCGCGAACGCCCTACGGCGCGACACCACCTTCGGCCCGGTCGCCGGGCGCGATGACGCCACGCAGAACGGCACGTGGCGCTGGACGGGCGTGCCGTATGCGCAGCCGCCCATCGGCCCGCTGCGCTGGCGCGCGCCGCAGGCGCCGCAGCCGTGGACCGCGGTGCGCGACGCCACCCGCTTCGCCCCGGCCTGCGTCCAGACGCAACGGCTGTACGGTCCCGGTCTGAACAACCGCTACGACGAGACCGTGGGCACCGCCCTCGGCCGCACCGTGGGGTCGGAGGACTGCCTCTACCTCAACATCTGGACGCCTGCCTCCCGTCCGGTAGCGCCGCGGCCGGTGATCGTCTTCGTCCACGGCGGCAGCAACATCAGCGGCTACACCGCCGACCCGGTCTATGACGGGGCGGCGCTGGCGCGCTCGCAGGACGCCGTGGTCGTCAGCGTCAACTACCGGCTCGGCATCTTCGGCTTCCTGGATGCAGCGCCGCTCAAGACCGGCCAGCGCGAGGAGGACTCGGGCAACTTCGCGCTGCTGGACATCGTGCGGGCGCTGGGCTTCGTGGCCGACAACATCGCGGCCTTCGGCGGCGATCCGGAGCGCGTGACGCTGATGGGTCAGTCCGCCGGTGCCGTCAACGTCGATGCGCTCATGGTCTCGCCGATGCTGGTGGCGCGCGAGCGGCCGCTGTTCCACCGCGTGGCCGCGCTGAGTGGCGGGCTGTCCACGGCGGCGACGCTGCCGCGCGGTGCCATCGCCGGCGTGCTGCCCCGGACCGTCTGGGCAGCGCGCGCAGAGGCCTTGATGCTCGAAGGTCTGGTGGCGGGCGGCCATGCGGCGAACGAAGCGCAGGCCCGTCAGCTCGCACGCGATGCTGCTCCGGCCCAACTGGCAGCCTGGCTGCGCGCCATGCCGGCCGACACGCTGCTCGATCTGGTCCGCACGCGACTCGCCGCCCGCGGCATGGCTGCCTCCAATCCCGTTCCCGACGGCTGGGTGCTGCCCCCGGACCCGATCGCCGCGGTGCGCGCCGGCCGCTATGTGAAGGTGCCGGTGCTGGCAGGGCATGCGCGCGACGAGACCAAGCTCTTTCCCCAGCTCTTCGCGCTGCGGCCGGACCTGGGCGGCACCAGCGGCCGGCTGCTGGACGATGCGGCCGTCTTTGCGCTGGCCTACCGCTACGACCCCGACGGGTCGCCGCAGACCCGCATCGAGCAATGGATTCCACCCGCGTACCTGCCCACCGATGCGCCGCGCACCGGCTTCGACGCCCGCGCGGCCGAGCTCGACCGGCTGTGGTTCACGGCCATCCGCGACGACATGATGAATGCGCTGCACGGCCGACAGCGCGAGCTCTGGGCCTACGAATTCGAATGGGACGAGTTGCCCGCGCCCTTCGACCGTATCTTCGGTGCGGCCCATGCCTTCGACCTGCCTTTCGTCTTCGGCAACTTTGGCCCTTCGCTGTTCGCCAACATCTCGTTCAGCCGCGCCAACGTGCCAGGGCGGCTGGCGCTGTCGCAGGCCATGATGGCCAGCCTGGGCGCCTTCGCGCGCAGCGGCGATCCCAACGATCCGTCGCTGGGCAAAGCCTGGCCGCAGTGGCCGGGGCGACTGGTCTTCGACGCCACGGCCACGGACAAGGCCATCGGCGTGCGATGAGCGTCCGCCATCCGGCGCAACGCACCGCGGCGCGTGCGCCTCAGCCCCGCGGCCGGTAGACCTGGAAACCCAGCCCCGTCGAGCGCACCGTGGTCTCTCCCTCGGTCAGCGCCACGGTGCCGATGCAGCCGTTGTCGGCCGCCTCGCGGCTGAATTCGGCGATGGTGCGCAGTCGCGCGGCGGGGGCGCCGGCCTGGCTGATCGCGGCTTCGAGTTCGGCGGCACCGCGCGCTGCAATCGCACGGGCCAGCGCCGCTTTGAGCGCGGCAGGGTCGAGCGCCCGCACGAAGCTCACGGGGCCGCCTGCATCCAGCGGCTGCGCGAACACGGCGGGATCGCGAGCCAGATGGCCCAGGCCCAGCACCTGCAGCACGGCCTGCAACTGGCGCGGCGTGTTCGCGCCGATGGCGAGCCATCCGTCCTCGGCCTGGAAGAAGTCGGCCGCGGGGCTGCCCGAGTAGCCCTGGTTGCCCACGCGCGGCGGCACGCTGCCGGTGGTGAGCGCGTCACAGGCCAGCGGGTACATGAGCTGCAGCGCCGCGCCGGCCATGGAGACATCGACCAGCGCGCCGCGGCCGCTGCGCTCGCGCTCCCGCAGCGCACTCAGGATGGCCAGTGCGGCCAGCAGGCCGGTCGCCGAGTCGACGACGGGAAAGCCGGTCTTGACAGGCGGATCGCCCTCGGCGCCGGCCATCCAGGCCATGCCGCTTGCTGCCTGGATGACGTGGTCGTAGGCCGGGCGGGCGCGCCATTCCTCCGCACCCCGGCCGTAGCCGGAGATGGTGCAGTACAGCAGGCCCGGATGCTGCGCCTGCAGGGCCGCATAGCCCAGCCCGAAGCCTTCGAGCACGCCGGGCCGCAGGTTGTCGACCACCACGTCGCTGGCCAGGGCCAGCGCCTCGGCCTGGTGCCGGCCTTCCTCGCTGCGCAGGTCCAGCCGAAGGTGGTGCTTGCCGGCGTTGAGGGCCAGGAACTTGTCGCAGCCCTGGCCGGCCCGGCGCATCACGTCGCCGTCAAGGCTCTCGACCTTGGTGACCTGCGCGCCCAACTGCGCCAGAAGGAATGTGGCAAAGGGGCCGGCGATGACATGCGAGAAGTCCAGGATGCGCACCCCGGCAAGCGGGGCGAAGTCGGTCACGGGCGCGAGCGATGCGGGGGAGGGCATGGTGGCGGTGCTCATGGAAGGCTGATGCGGTTGCGGGCGATGAGCGTGCGGTAGCGCACGGTCTCGCGCTCGACGAAGCGGCTGAATTCGGCGGGCGACTCGGATACGCTGGGCACCGTGCCGTCGCGTGCGTAGGCGGCGCGCAGGCCTGCGTCCTGCATGGCCGCGCGCACGGCGCCGAACAGGCGCTGCACCAGAGGATCCGGAAGGCCGGGCGGCCCCCAGATGCCGGACCACGACACCAAATTCAGGTCCTGACGCCGCAGGGCCTCGTTGAGCGTGGGCACCTGTGGCAGGGCCGGGTCGGGCTCGCCGGCCGTGACGGCCAGGGCGCGCAGCTTGCCGTCACGCACCTGGGGCAGGGCGGTGGAGATGACGGGGAAGGCGAACTGCGCATCGCCGCGGATCAGCGCCAGCCCGATCTCCACCGAGCCGCGATAGGGCACATGGGTGGCCTGCACGTCGGCCGCCGACAGGAAGGCCGCCGCGAACAGATGGGCTGCGCTGCCGATGCCGCCCGAGGCGTAGTTCAGCCGGCCGGGATCGCGCCGTGCGGCCTCCAGCAGGTCGTCCACGCTGCGCAGCGGCGAATCGGCGCCCACCACCAGCAGGCAGGCGCTGGTGCCGGTGCGGCAGATGTGGCTGAAGGCCTGGGGATCGAACTTGACCGAGGGCTGAAGCAGCTTCTGCGTGACGTGGGTGGAGCTGCCCAGCAGCAGGGTGTAGCCATCGGGCGGTTGCTGGTTCACGTATTCGGCCGCCAGGATGCCGCCAGCGCCCACCTTGTTCTCCAGCACCATCGCCTGGCCGAGTTGCTTGCCCAGCACGGGGCCGAGCAGGCGGGCCTGGATGTCGGGGCCACCGCCCGCGGCGTAGGGCACGATGAGCCGCACGGGCCGTTCGGGGTAGCGCGCCGTCGCCTCGGGCGCGGCCGCCAGGGCACCGCGACCGGCGGCCAGGCCCAGGGCGCCGAGCAGCAGCCGGCGCCGACGCAGGGTCGTCTCGTTCATTGCTGTTGTCTCCATCGTTCGATGCGCCGATTCTGGAATCGCGGCCCATGCCACACAATTATTGGTTTCGAAAGAAGCCATCACCGATCGATATGGCCCAGCCAGGATCCGAGCCCGCCTCCACCGCCCGCGATGAGGAGCGCCGTGCCCGGCGCATGGACCGCCTGCGCGTGCGGCACCTGCGGCTGCTGCACTGGGTGGCCGAGACCGGCTCGCTGAGCGCAGCGGCCGAACGCCTGCAGGTGAGCCAGCCCGGCGCCACCAAGATGCTGCAGGAGATCGAGGCCGCGCTGGGCGTCGGCCTGATCGAGCGCAGCGCCCGTGGCGCCCGGCTGAGTCCCGCCGGCCGCGTGGCGCTGGACCGGCTGCGTGTGGCGCTCGGCGCGCTCGATGCCGCGGCAGGCGCGGACGCGGCGCTGGCGACGCCGGTGCTGCGCATGGGCATCCTGCCGCTGGTCGCCGTGGCCGTGCTGCCCGCGGTCACGGCCCACGTCGATGCAGCCGGGCAACTGCCCCGGCTGGTGCTGCGCGAGGCCAACGTGGACCAGCTCATGCGCCTGCTGCGCGACGGTGAGGTCGACTGCGTGATCGGCCGCCTCGAGGCGGGCGAGGACGCCCCGGGCGACCTGCAGATCGAGCGGCTGTGGGAAGAGCGCATGGCCATCGCGGCCGCGCCCGGCCATCCGCTGGTCGGCCGACGGCGGCACACCCTGGCGACGCTGCAGGCCGAGCGCTGGATCCTGCCGCCGCCGGCCACCAACACGCGGCGCAACGTCGAGCGCTGGTTCCTGGAGAGTGGCCTGCAGCCGCCGGCGGCGGCGGTGGAATCGACCTCCTTCCACACCAGTCTGGCGCTGGCCGGCGCCGGCCGTCTGCTGGCCGTGGCACCGCAGACGGCCGTCGAGCACTACGAGGCACGCGGCGTGGTGAAGGCGCTGGCGCTGCAGCGGCCCCTGCCGTCGGGCCCCATGTTCTTCATCACGCGCGCCGAGCTGGCACCACTGCCGCAGGTCGTCCAATGGCGCGCCGCGTTGGTCGGCCATGTCCGGCAGGCGGCGGCGGGCGCATGAGCGACGATCCGCGCTCCGTTTTTTGACCTTCCCTGGGACGACATCGCTTGGACTCCCTCACCCAGATCGTTCTCGGCGCCTCGGTCGCCGCCGTGGCCGTGCCGGCCCGCGACCGGCGCGTGGCCCTCGTCGCCGGTGCCGTGCTCGGCACGCTGCCCGACCTCGACGGTCTGCCGCTGGCCTGGATGGGCGTCGATGCCGTGACCAACGTCACCTGGCATCGCGGCCCTTCGCATTCGCTGCCGGTGCTGCTGGTGGCGGGCTGGCTGATGTGGCTGCTGGCGCGGCGCTGGAGCGCACGGGTACGCGAGGCGCCGCGTGGCTGGCTCGTCGCCATCTGGCTGGCCTTGATCACGCATCCGCTGCTCGATGCCTTCACCGTCTATGGCACCCAGCTGTGGTGGCCCTCGCCGACGCCGCCTGTGATGGGCGGCAGCGTGTTCATCATCGATCCGCTCTACACCCTGCCCTTGCTCATTGCCGTGATCGTGGCCGCGGTGGCGGGGCCGCGTCCACGCGGCCGGCGATGGCTGTCTGGCGCGCTGGTGCTCAGCAGCCTGTACCTGGGCTGGAGCCTTGTCGCACAGCAGTGGGTGGACCGCATCGCGGCACGCGCGCTGGCGGCGCAGGGTCTGCAGGACGCGCCACGGGTGGTCGTGGCGTCGCCGCTCAACACGCTGTTGTGGCGCGTGGTGGTCATGACGCCCGATGGCTTCCTGGAGGGCGAGCGTTCGCTGGTGGCCGACAGCGGCCCCATGCGCTTCACGCACCATGCCAGCGAGGTGCAGGCGCTGGAGGCCTTGTCGCAGGAGCGCGCCGTGGCGCGGCTGCGCTGGTTCACCCATGGCTTCATGAAGGCGGCACGGGACGGAGACGACCTGATCGTGTCGGACCTGCGCATGGGCGCGGAACCCGACTACAGCTTCAATTACCGCGTGGCGCGTTGGGACGACGGGACGTGGCGGCCGGTGCCCGTGGCATTGCAGGGCGGCATCCGGAATGCAAGGGGCATGCTGGGTCGCACTTGGCAGCGCATCTGGGCGTCGCCCGGCTGACCCATGTGGGCGGCGCGTCCGCTCCGTTGAAACGGGCGTCGCCCCCGCTCAGCTCAGGCGCGCGGCCGGGTGGACCGGCCGCGCTTCTGTGGTGCGCCGACAGCGGAGGTCCAGGGTGACAGCACCGCCGTGATGCATTCGGCGAATGCCGTGAGCAGGTCGCTTTCCTCTCGGCCTGCCTTGGTGATCTCGAAGAAGTCGACGGGCACCACCGGCTGCCGCAGTGCATGCAGCGCGACGCGATAGCGCGCCGCGGCGCCAGCCACGAAGGAGGGCAGCACGGCCGCCCCGCGGCCGGCCTCGACCATCGCCAGCAGCGTGTGCAGGTGATTGAAGCTCTGCACGAATTGGCCGGGCTCGCCGCTGTCGCGCAGAGAGGCCTCCACCTGCTGCTGGATGGGGTTGGTGGGCGGCAAGCCCAGCATCCCGTGACGAGGAGCTTCCTTCCAGCGCAATGGGGCAGCTTCCGTTGGTGACTCGTCCGCCGGCAGGATCAGCAGCAGCTGCGCATCGAGCAGCTTGCGTCGGCGCACCGCCCGCGAGGTGGTGAGGAAGGCGCCAAAGCCGGCATCGAGCACCCCGCTCTGCACCCGTTCGTAGATCAACGCGCGGTCCAGGTCCTGTACCTCCACCTCGACGTTCGGATGGGCCTGCGCGAAGACCGCGCAGGCCTGCGGCAGCACCGACGAGGCAATGACCGGCGTGGCACCCACCGACAGCCGACGCTTCTGCGTGGCTGTGATGCGGCCCAAAGATGCAGCGGCATCGTCCAGCTCCCTCAGCACGCGCGTGGCCGTGGGCAGGAAGGCCATGCCCTGCGCCGTGAGGGCCACGCTGCGCGTGGTGCGCTCGAAGAGGCGGCAGTCCAGCTGGGCCTCCAGCTCTCGGAGCATCGCGCTCAGCCCCGGCTGGGTGACGTGCAACTGCTCGGCCGCGCGGGTGAAGCTCTGCACCCGCGCGGCGGCCACGAAGGCCCGCAACTGCCGAGCCGAAAGGTTCATGGCCCGACTTTTCTTTGATAAAGATCAGTCATCAATTGATTTTATTTCTGACTTTTACTTTGCTGGCCATGCCGCTTCCAATCGGGCATCGGACCGGCGGGATGTGCCGGTCGCCCCTTCAGGAGACAGACCCATGACTTCCCTTGTGCGCCGCGCCCTCGCGGCCTCGCTGATGGCCTTGCCCGTTGTGTCGGCGCTGGCCCAGGCTCCCTATCCCTCCCGCGCCATCACCATCGTCGTGCCTTTCCCGGCGGGCGGTCCCACCGACGCCAGTGCCCGGGTGTACGGCAAGGCGCTGGGCGAGACACTGGGCCAGCCTGTGATCATCGACAACCGTGCGGGGGCCGCCGGCACCGTCGGCAGCGCCTTCGTCGCTCGCGCGCCTGCCGACGGCTACACGTTGCTGTGGGGCGGCACCAGCACGCTTGCCGTGGCGCCGGGCCTCTACAAGAACCTGCGCTACGACGCCCAGTCCTTCGTGCCCATCGGGATGGCCCTGCGCGGCCCGATGATGCTGGCGGCTTCGCCGGCCAGCGGCATCGCCTCGCTGGCCGACCTGCCCCGCAAGGCACGTGACGGACGCCTGACCGTGGGCACGGCCGGCACGGGCTCCATCGGTCACCTCTCGACCGAGCTGTATGCCGACGTCGCCGGCATCAAGCTGACCCACGTGCCTTACCGCGGTGGCAGCCCGGCGATCACCGATGCCATCGGCGGACAGGTCGACCTGGTGTTCGACACCGCGGCTGCATTGCAGCCCTTCGTCAAGACGGGAAAGCTGCGCGCCCTTGGCGTGGGCGGCACCCAGCCTTACGCGCCGCTGCCGCAGACGCCGACGCTGCAGTCCGCCCTCGGCAAGCCGTATGAGGCCTACTCCTGGTTCGGCCTGGTGGCGCCCAAGGAAACGCCGCCTGCCGTGCTGGAGACGCTGCGCAAGGCCATGGCGCAGGTATCGCGCACGGCCGAGATCCGGCAGGTATTGAGCGATCAGGGCGTGGAGCCCGGCGTGGATGGGCCCGAGGCCTTCGGCCAGGTCATCGCCACCGATGCCGCGAAGTGGGCGCGCATCATCCAGCAGGCCGGTGTCACGGGAGAGTGAGCGATGCCTGACCCGATCCTCATCGCAGGCGCCGGCCTCGGCGGCCTGACCGCTGCGCTGGCGCTTCTGCGTCGCGGCCATGCCGTGCGCGTCTTCGAGCAGGCCGCGCAGCTTGGCGAGGTGGGCGCGGGCCTGCAGCTGAGCGCCAACGCCACCCGCGCGCTGCATCTGCTGGGCCTGGCCGAGCCGCTGGCCCGCGTGGCGGCCGAGCCGGTGGGCAAGGAGATCCGACTTTGGAGCACCGGCCAGACCTGGAAGCTCTTCGACCTGGGCGACGCGTCGGTGGCGGAATACGGCCATCCCTACTACACGCTCTACCGGCCCGACCTGCATCGGGTGCTGGTGGAGGCGATCCGCGCCCTCGCGCCCGACGCGCTCTGCCTGGGCGCGCGTTGCGAGCGCTTTGTCCAGACTGCCGACGGCGTGACGCTCACGCTGGCCGATGGCTCGGAGCACCGCGGGCGTGTGTTGATCGGCGCCGATGGCGTGCACTCGGCCGTGCGCCGCCAGCTCTTCGGCGACGGGCCCGCCGTCTATTCGGGCTGCATGGCCTGGCGCGGCGTGATCCCGATCGGCCGCCTGCCGGTCGAACTGGTGCGCCCGGTCGGCACCAACTGGGTCGGGCCCGGGCGGCATGTCATCCACTACCCCCTGCGCGGCGGCCAGCTGATGAACTTCGTTGGCATCGTCGAGACCGACCGCTGGGTGGCCGAATCGTGGACGCAGCGCGGCACGCATGCCGAATGCCATGCCGACTTCGAGGGCTGGCATGACGATGTGCATGCGCTGATCCGCCACATCGACGTGCCGTACCGCTGGGCGCTGATGGCGCGGCCCGCCCTTGCGCGCTGGACGCAGGACAGGGTGACGCTGCTGGGTGATGCGGCGCATCCCACGCTGCCCTTTCTGGCGCAGGGCGCCGCCATGGCCATCGAGGACGGCTTCGTGCTGGGTCGTGCACTGGCCGAAATCGACGACGCGCCTGAAGCGCTGGGTCGCTACGAAGCCGCACGCCTGGACCGGACGACCCGCATCGTGGAGAAGTCGACCGAGAACGGACGCCGCTTCCACAACCCCGAACTGGCCAGTGCCTCTGGCGCGGCCGCCTACGTGGACCGCGAGTGGCGACCGGAGCGCGTGCACGAGCGCTACCACTGGCTGTTCGAGTACCGGGTGGACGAGGTTGTGCTGTAGCCGCGGGCGGTGGAGTTGGCGAAGCACGGCCATGCAGAATGGCCGCCGTGTACCTGCTCAAGACCTTCGGACTCTTCGTGCTCACGGCCCTGGCCGAGATCGTGGGCTGCTATCTGCCCTGGCTGTGGCTGCGTCAGGGCCGCTCGGCCTGGCTGCTGCTGCCGGCTGCGGCCAGCCTTGCGCTCTTCGCCTGGTTGTTGACCCTGCATCCCACCGGCAGTGGCCGCGTGTATGCGGCCTATGGGGGCGTGTATGTGGGCGTGGCGATCCTGTGGCTGTGGCGGGTGGACGGCGTGACGCCCACCGGCTATGACCTGGCCGGCGTCGCGCTGTGCCTGGCCGGCATGGCGGTGATCATGCTCGGTCCGCGCGCCTGAGGGCCTCGGCCGCCACGCTGGGCGGCACCGCGATCGGCATGTCCAGCAGCATCTGCGCCATGCCCTTGCCCAGCGGGTCCATGCGCATGGACGAAGGACCGCCGCCGTCGAGGGCATCGTGGATCAGCAGGTTCATCGCATCCGTGCCCGGCAGGTGGTAGCGCGTGACGTGCCCGGCAGGCAGGTGCCTGAACCAGGCCTCCACCACCGCCGGCTGCAGCGCGTGCCACAGCAGCGGCAGCCACTGCGGCCGGCGCGCCACCACGCCGATGTTGGACAGGTTGCCCTTGTCGCCGCTGCGCGCCCAGGCCAGGTCGATCAGGCGCACCGTCTCGGTGGCGGGCTCGTCGGCGCTCCAGTCGGCCGGGGCGGGCAGGGCAGGCATGGGCGAGGCCTGCGCGCCGGCAGGAATGGCCACTGCGTGCCGCACGTCGTCGAGCACGAAGCCCGGCTGCACCGCGCCCTTGTCCAGCAGGAAGGCGAAGGGCTTGACCAGGGGCGACACTGCCGGCCGCCCGCCGCCGGGGCTGGTGGTGCCCGGCGACCATGACGTGCCGGAAGGCGCGATCTCACGCGCGAACATGGCCAGGGCCGCCTTCTGAGGATGGTTGGCCACCACGCGCATCATCACCTCGCGCGCCTGGCGGGTGCGGGAGTGCGGGCCGTAAAGCGTCTCGGCGCCGATGACCTCGATGTAGGTGGACGTGAAGGGCGGCAGGCCCTGGACCTGCAGGATCTCGCCGGTGCGCTCGAGGATGGCCTCGGCCGTGCGCCGCGCCTTCTTCTCGGCGTCGAGGCCGATGATCACCATGCTGCCCGCGCAGCGGAAGCCGTCCAGCTGCGTGGCCGACACCTTGTAATGGGGCGTCGGCGCGCGTCCCTTGGCCGGGCTTACGTGCACGCGGTTCTCGCCCTGCTGGGTGACACGCACTTCGCGGAAGTCGCAGCTCACCTCGGGCAGCAGGTAGGCGCCCGGGTCGCCGATCTCGTAGAGCAACTGCTCCACCACGCCTGCGCGGATCACCTTGCCGCCGGTGCCCTCCGGCTTGGTGACGACGAAGCTGCCGTCGGCGTGGCATTCCACGATGGGGTAGCCGATGTGCGCCCAGTCCGGGATGTCCTCCCAGTCGGTGTGCAGGCCGCCGGTGGCCTGGCAGCCGCATTCGATGATGTGGCCGGCCAGGCTGCCCGACGCGAGCAGGTCGTGCTGAGTGGCCGTCCAGCCGAACTCGTGCATCAGCGGACCCAGCGTGACCGCGCTGTCGACGCAGCGGCCGGTGATGACCACCTCGGCACCGGCGGCCAGCGCGGCGGCGATGGGCGCGGCGCCCAGGTAGGCGTTGGCGCTCAGCACCTTCTCGGGCAGGGCCTCGCCGGTGAACATGTCGCGCACGCCCTCGGCGCGCAGGCCGGGCATCAGGCTGCTCACGTCGTCGCCCTCGATCACGGCGATGCGCAGTGCGATGCCCTGCGCCTCGGCCACGGCCTTCAGCGCCGCGGCGCAGCCGTGCGGGTTGATGCCGCCCGCATTGCTGACCACCTTGATGCCCTGGCGCTTGACCTCGGCCAGCACGGGCTTCATGGCGATGTCGACGAAGTCGGTGGCGTAGCCCAGCTCGGGGTTCTTGGCCCGGGCCGCGGCCAGGATGGCCATGGTGGTCTCGGCCAGGTAGTCGAAGACCAGGTAGTCGAGCCGGCCGCCCTTCACGAGCTGCGGCGCGGCCACCATGCTGTCGCCCCAGAAGCCCGAGGCGCCGCCGATGCGGACCGTGCGGGAGGCGTTGTTCGGCGTGTCTGTCATGCGCGTTTCCTCTGAAGCGGTCAGCGTAGCGAGGTGGCCGGTGCCGGGCTTGCGCCAACTCGCTGTCTCGGCCGGGCGCTCCATCCGCTCGTGTGGCGGCATTGGCGCAGCCAGTTCGCACAAGACCGGTCGCGTTTCTGACGCTAGCCTTGCAGCGACATCAGGAGACCTGCATGGACCTGCTCGAAGCGCCGCCGCTTCCCTTCCATTTCACGCCGGAGCATGAGCAGTTCCGCGCGAGCTTGCGCGACTTCATCGCCCGCGAGGTCACGCCCCATGTGCACGAGTGGGACGAGGCCGAGACCTTTCCGCGTGCGCTCTATGCGCGCATGGCTGAGCTGGGTGTGCAGGGCCTGGGCTACCCGGAGGCCTATGGCGGCACGCCGGCCGACCTGTTCTACCAATTGATCGTGGCCGAGGAGTTTGCGCGCTGCGGCGGGGGCGGGGTGCAGGCCTCGCTCAACTCGCACAGCATCGCGCTGCCCCCCGTGCTCAAGGCGGGCAGCGAGGCGCTGCGCCAGCGGGTGATTCCCCCCGTGCTGGCAGGCCAGAAGATCGCGGCCCTCGCCATCACCGAGCCCTCCGGCGGCTCGGACGTGGCCAGCCTGCGCACGACGGCCGTGCGCGACGGCGACCACTACATCGTCAATGGCGAGAAGACCTTCATCACCTCCGGCGTGCGCGCCGACTTCATCACCACGGCCGTGCGCACCGACCCGACGGCCAAGGGCGCGGGCGGCATCTCGCTGCTGGTGATCGATGGCGACACGCCCGGCCTGACGCGCACGCCGCTCAAGAAGATGGGCTGGTGGAGCTCCGACACCGCGCACCTGCGCTTCGACCAGTGCCGGGTGCCGGTGGCGCATCGGGTGGGCGAAGAGAACCAGGGCTTCAAGCTGGTGATGAACAACTTCAACAGCGAGCGCCTGTTCATGGCGGTGCTGGCCTGTGGCTACGCCGAGGTCTGCATGCAGGAGGCGCTGGACTGGACGCGCCAGCGCAGCGTGGGCGGCAGCGTGCTGTCGCAACGGCAGGTGGTGCGTCACAAGCTGATGGACATGGCCATGCGCATCGATGCCACGCGTGCGCTGCTCTACGACCTGACCTACCGCATCGAACACCAGTTGGCGCAGCCGGCCCAGCTGGTGGCCCGCGTCTGCCTGGCCAAGGTGCAGGCCACGCAGACGATGCAGTTCTGCGCCGACCAGGCGGTCCAGCTGCTGGGCGGCATGGGCTTCATGCGCGGCACGAAGAGCGAGCGCATCTACCGCGAGGTCAAGGTCATGATGATCGGCGGCGGTGCCGAGGAAGTGATGAAGGACCTGGCTGCGCGGCAACTGGGCATCTGAACGCGACGAACCGACAAGACGACGACCACGATGAACGACACCATCGACGACCTGCGCGCCGAGTACGCCGAACTGGCCGGGCTGGTGCGCGGCCTGAGCCCCGAACAGTGGCGCCTGCGCAGCGACTTCTACGGCTGGACGCCGTGGGACGAGATCGCGCACCTGCTGTACTTCGACGAGACGGCGCTCCTGGCAGCTACCGACGCCGAGGCCTTCGCACGGGATACCGCTGCGCTGACGGCTCAGTTGGCGGCTGGCCGTGAGATCAGTGCCATCGCCCGCGAGAAGTACGGCCATCTCGATGGCGCGGCCTTGCTGGCGCACTGGGAGCCGGTGTCCGCGCAACTGACCGACGCCCTGGCTGCGCTGGACCCGAAGGCCCGGCTGCCCTGGTACGGCCCCAGCATGAGCGCGCGCTCCTTCGCGACGGCCCGCCTGATGGAGACCTGGGCCCATGGCCAGGACGTGTGGGACGTGGTGCGGCGTCGCCGCCCGGCCGGTACGCGGCTTCGCCACATCGCGCACATCGGCGTGACCACCTTCGGCTGGAGCTTCGTCAACCGCGGCCTGCCCGTGCCGGCGGTGGTGCCGTACGTGGAACTGCAGCCGCGACCCGGCGGCGCAGAAAGCGAGGGTGCCTGGACCTGGGGCGATCCGGCCTCGTCCGAGTGGGTGCGCGGCACGGCCGAGGACTTTTGCCTGCTGGTGACGCAGCGCCGCAATGTCGCCGACACGGCGCTGCGCTACAGCGACGGCGCCGCGCGCGAATGGCTGCAGATCGCCCAGTGCTTTGCCGGCGAGCCGGCCAGCGCGCCGCCGCCCGGCGTGCGCCGCGTGGACTACCTCGACCCCGTCGCTTGAACGGCCTGCCGATCACGCTGGACCTGCAGCCGCGCATCGACGCGGCGCTGGCGGCCTTGCGTACGGGGCAGGGCGCGCAGGCGCTGTCGGACCATGCCTTCTCCAACCTGTACCTGTTCCGCGAGGCCCATGCGTACCGCTTTCTGCCCGGCGAGTGGCCGGGCGTCGCGGGCCGCACGTATGACGGTGCCACGCACTTCATGCCGCTCTTCGACATCGGCACTGCGCCGTTGCCGGTGCTGGATGCCTTGATCGAGACGCACGGCTGTCTCTATCCGGTGGCCGAGCATCAGACCCAGGTCTTGCCGGCCGGACGCTTCGTGTGGAGCGCCAACGAAGACGATGCGGACTACCTCTACGCGGCCGAGTCCTTCCGCGACTATGCGGGGCGGGCCCTGGCCAAGAAGCGCAACCTGGTGCGGCAGTTCCTGGCCCATCATGTGCCCGAGGCCGTGCCCTTCGGTCCAGCGGTCGAAGCGGCAGCGCGCGAGGTGCTTGCGGGCTGGATGGTCCAGAAGGGCAAGGGCGCCGGCGAGGCCGACGAGCACGCGTGCCTGGAGGCCATCGCGCATGCCGGACGCTTCGGCCTCGAAGGCTTCGTGTACTTCGTCCAATCGCAGCCGGTGGCCTTCGTGCTCGCGCAGGCGCTGGAACCGGGCGTGTTCGCCATCCGCTTCGCCAAGGGCCTGGACAGCCATGTGGGCATCTACCCGTTCATGTTCCAGCACTTCTGCCGGTCGTTCGCGCGTCCGGTGCTTTGGTTGAACTTCGAGCAGGACATGGGCAATCCTGGGTTCCGGCGGAGCAAGCGGTCTTATGCGCCGCAGGCCTTGCTGGCGAAGTGGCGGGTGTCGAAGGTTGGGTGATTGGCGTTTGATGTCGGCCGGCCGTTCGTTTGTTCCGATGGTTCGCTTCTTGCGGTGGACTGGTCCCGACGATGGTCCGGTTGTGGGCGGTGGTTCGGCCCTGGCGCCGGTGAGGGCGTGTCGGCGCTTCAAGTGGGGCGGTCGGCGCTGCGCGCCGACTCCCCTCCGGTGCTCGGGCAGACGGGCCGCGGCAGAACTCGCTACGCGCTTCGCGCTGCGCTCAAACAACTGCCGCGAGTCAGTTCACGAAGCGGGCCTGTC